>SLPR01000042.1 GCA_007131895.1 Bacteroidales bacterium
CCGCTCTTTCCGGGTGAGGCATCATGGCCAGATGACGACCATCGGGCGAGCAGATAGCTGCTGCGTTGTGATCACTGCCATTGGGATTGGCAGGATACGCATTGTATCCGTAAACTCCCGGTATGTGGTATTTCTCTTCGGGCAATGGAAGCCGGAACTTTCCTTCACCGTGAGCAATCCATACACCCAATCGTGTTCCTGCCAATGTTTTCAGCATCACCGATTCATTTTCGAGAATTTCCATGTTCACAAACCCGGATTCAAATTTATGGCTGTCGTTGTGCAGCATTTGAGGTTTGTTGATGTGACCGGTATATACCAGTCCGAGTTCCACCATAAGCTGGCATCCGTTACAGATCCCCAAACTAAGGGTGTTATCACGTTTGTAAAAATTGTCCAGTGCGTTACGGGCTTTTTCATTATAAAGAAAAGCACCTGCCCATCCTTTGGCAGATCCCAGTACATCAGAATTGGAAAAGCCTCCCACGAAAACGATGAAGTCAATCTCCTCCAGCGTTTCTCTTCCGCTAATCAGGTCAGTCATGTGCACATCCTTTACATCAAAACCAGCCAGGTAGAGAGAGTAAGCCATTTCACGGTCACCATTTACCCCTTTTTCGCGTATAATAGCAGCTTTGGCTTTTCGTTTTCCAGGTTCAGGCAGGCCGGATAGTCCCAGTGATTCCAGTGTTCCTTCGTAACCAGGTGTAAACCTGTACTCAAGCTTTTGGTCCTTGTAGTTTCTGTAGCGTGCTTCGGCCAGCATTTCACCACTCTGCTCCTTATCCAGCAGGAATGAAGACTTGTACCACATATCACGCAGGGCGTTGATATCCAGCACCAGGTCCTCACCTTTTCCCATAAAAGTCAACCTACGCTGGTTGACAGGAGCACCCAAAACAGAAAACGAAACATCATGTTTTTCCAGAATTTCAGCCACAGCATCCATATTCGCAACCTGGATCACAACACCCGGGCTTTCACAGAAAAGAATTTTAATCAAATCGTTTTCTTCCTCAAAGGACGAAAGGTCTATCTCCAATCCTCCCTCATTATTTGCAAAACACATTTCCAGCAGCGTGGTGACAAGTCCGCCGGCGGAAATATCATGCCCTGCCAGCACCAGTCCTGCACCAATAAGTTCCTGAACTGCATCAAAAGCATCTCCGAAATAATAAGGATCGGTAACGGTGGGGGCTTCATCGCCCAACTGCTGAATGAACTGAGCAAAGCTACTTCCACCCAGCTTAAAATCATCATATGAAAAGTCAATATGTAAAATTTGTGTATTTACATCCGTATTCAAGACAGGTTCTACCACCTTACGAACGTTGTATACCTCAGCAACGGAACTCACAATAACAGTTCCCGGCGACAATACCTTTTGCCCGTCGGGGTATTTCTGGGTCATGGACAGGGAGTCTTTGCCTGTGGGTACATTGATGCCCAGTTTGCAGACGAAGTCGCTGAGCGCTTCCACTGCTGCATAGAGGCGGGCATCTTCGCCCGGGTTTTTGCAGGGCCACATCCAGTTGGCACTCAGACTCACACCCTGCAAACCATGGGTAAGAGGCGCCCAAACAAGGTTGGTCAGTGCTTCTGCTACTGACAAAACAGAACCGGCAGCCGGGTCAATTAAACCTGCCACAGGCGCATGTCCGATGGAGGTGGCTACCCCTTTTATACCACGATAATCAATAGAAGTAACACCACAATTATTTAATGGCAGCTGTATTTCTCCAGCACACTGCTGTTTGGCAACCCTGCCCGTAACTGAACGATCCACCTTATTGGTGAGCCAGTCTTTACAGGCTACTGCTTCCATCTGTAATACCTTTTCTATGTATTCTTCAATTTTATCCAGGTTGTATTTGAGAGGAGCAAAACGGGATGTGTCCTTTTCATCTTTCATGATGGTTTTGGGGGCATTTCCAAACATATCGTCCAGCTTCAGGTCGATGGGAGCATTCCCTTTATCATCCATAAATTTCAGGTGCATATCGCCGGTGGTCTCCCCTACAACATACATGGGTGCGCGTTCACGTTCGGCCACCCGCTTCAGACTGTCAAGATCCTTTTCGTGCATTACCAGTCCCATGCGTTCCTGCGACTCATTCCCGACAATTTCGCGGGCCGAGAGGGTTGTATCACCTATGGGAAGTTTATCCAGATGGATGGTTCCTCCGGTAGCTTCCACCAGTTCTGACAAGCAGTTGAGATGGCCGCCGGCACCGTGATCATGCACAGATATGACAGGGTTTATATCTTGCTCTACCATGGCACGGATGGCATTCATGGCACGTTTTTGCATTTCAGGGTTGGAGCGTTGCACTGCGTTGAGTTCAATGGCATTGGCAAATTCGCCGGTAGCCACAGAAGAAACCGCTCCTCCGCCCATGCCAATGCGATAATTATCGCCACCCAGCACAACCACTTTGTCTCCTTTTACCGGGATATCTTTCAGGCTGTCTTCCTTGCGGCCAAAACCAATGCCTCCGGCAAGCATAATTACCTTGTCGTAGGCCCAGGTTTTCTGGTTTTCCGAATGTTCGAATGTAAGCACAGAGCCACAAATAAGAGGCTGACCAAATTTATTGCCGAAGTCACTGGCCCCGTTAGAAGCTTTGGTAAGAATTTGCTGTGGCGTTTGGTAGAGCCAGGGACGAGCCGAAATATTTTCCTCCCAGTTTCGTCCTTCCCCGGTACGCGGGTAGCTGGTCATATAGACAGCTGTACCTGCCAGGGGCAACGAACCTTTTCCTCCCGCCAGACGGTCGCGTATTTCGCCGCCGGTACCCGTGGCAGCCCCATTGAAGGGCTCTACGGTAGTTGGAAAGTTATGTGTTTCGGCTTTGAGAGAAATAACACTCTCAAACTCTTTCTCCGAAAAAAAATCGGGTTTATCCTGGGTTAGTGGGGCAAATTGAACCGCATAAGGGCCTTGTATAAAGGCTACATTATCTTTATAAGCAGATACCAGATAGTTGGGGTTTACTTTGGAGGTCTTTTTGATGAGTTGAAACAAAGAACTTTCTTTTTCTTCTCCATCAATGACGAAAACCCCATTGAAAATTTTGTGTCGGCAATGTTCGGAATTAACCTGAGAAAAGCCAAAAACCTCACTGTCAGTGAGTTTTCGCCCCAACCTCTTACTCAAGGAATTAAGATAATTTACCTCGTCATCACTTAAAGCGAGCCCCTCTTTCTTGTTGTATGCTTCTACATCATCAATGTAAAGAATTTCTTCAGGGCTGATATTGATGGTGAAAACCTTCTGATTGAGTTGGTGATACATCACCTGAAGCATGGGGTCAAATTCAACCTCAGGCCCTTCCACTCCAAAAAATTCTTCCACCCGTAAAACCCCCTCTACTCCCATGTTTTGCATTATCTCAACGGCATTGGTACTCCAGGGGGTTATCATTTCACGTCTGGGACCGATAAAGTATCCATCAAGATTTTCTTGTTCAATGTGTTTTGCGCCACTAAAAAGCCATTCAAGTTTGGCAATATTTGTTGCAGGCAGCTGATGATTTACATCAACTGCTATAACTTGTTGGGCGTTGCCGCCAAAAAAAAGAATCATGGGAAATTTAATTTGGGTTTCTTACTGAATCAAATGGTTGTGCAAAAATAACAATTTAAATGTTTGAGCAAATCAGAATAATAACCACTATTGTCCGGCTAAAATTTTAATTTTCAGGTTTCCTGATGATTGACCTCTCACTACGTTCGGGTTGACAGGCAGTTAAGTGGACGTAAAGGGGGAAA
>SLPR01000029.1 GCA_007131895.1 Bacteroidales bacterium
ATTTTCCTGCTTTTTTGGATTATTAAAAATGTGTTTCAAGGATTGTTAAAAAATTCGTATATTAGCAGACTTGAATTTTTATAGTTTGTAAGCAGGTTAACTGTCTAAAAACCAATATAAATAAACCTTATGGAAGCAAAAAAAACACCAAAAGCAGATCTTGAAAACAAGAAGCGGATATTCCTGCAGATAGGAATGATTGTCGCTTTGGTTTTTGTATGGATGGCTTTTGAATACAAGCAATACGAAAGACAGATCCTTGATCTTGGCCAGCTTGATATCGAGATCATTGAGGAAGAGGATATTCCGATTACCAGACAAGAAACACCTCCACCCCCTCCACCTCCTGATCCTTCTCAGGAGCTTGTTATTGTAGATGACGATGTGGAAGTAGATGAAGAGTTTATGATTGACACGGAAGCTACCGTATTTACAGAGGTGCAGGAGTTTACTCCCATCGTTGTGGAAGAGGAGGAGATTGAAGAGGAGCAGATTTTTACCATCGTAGAGGATGATCCTCAATTCCCCGGTGGGCAAGCTGCTTTGATGCAGTATCTGCAGGGTAACCTTAGATATCCCACCATGGCTCGCGAAGCCGGAATTCAGGGTACCGTATTTGTTACTTTTGTTGTAGAACGTGATGGAAGCATTACCGACGTGAGGATACTCAGAGGTGTTGGTGGTGGACTTGACGAAGAGGCCATCAGGGTTGTAAGAAACATGCCCCGCTGGACTCCCGGTCGTCAGAGAGGCCAGGCGGTAAGGGTACAGTTTAACCTGCCTATCCGCTTCGTTCTTAACTAGGCTGAAAAGAAAATAATTATACAAAAACCGTTGCAGAGGTATTTGCAGCGGTTTTTTTTGTTTGCACTTAACTGATTTTGCTCCAGGTGATGCTTCCTTTTACCTTTTGCTGCAGAGTGCGGGCAAGCACCTCATTTTCGGGAAGTTTCAGGTCCGGATCCTTTTCCAGAATTTCTTCCGCCTTCATACGGGCATACTTGAGAATTTTCTCATCTTTGGTGATGCTTGCAATTTTCAAATCCAGCAATCCGCTTTGCTGAGTGCCGTGAATATCTCCCGGCCCCCTGAGCTTCATGTCGGTTTCTGCAATGACAAATCCATCGTTGGTACTTACCATGGTCTCTATCCTTTTGCGGGCATCCGAAGAAAGTTTAAAATCGGTCATCAGTATGCACCACGATTGGTCTGCACCGCGACCTACTCGTCCGCGCAGCTGATGCAGTTGCGACAGCCCAAAGCGCTGGGCACTCTCAATCACCATCACGCTGGCATTGGGCACATTGATGCCCACTTCAATAACCGTAGTGGCTACCATAATCTGGGTTTCACCCTTTACGAAACGCTGCATCTCGTAATCCTTATCTGCCGGTTTCATCTTGCCGTGTACGATGCTTACCGCGTAATCGGGCAGCGGAAATTCCCTCACGATGCTTTCATAACCATCCTGCAAATCCTTCAAGTCAAGGGTTTCCGACTCATTGATGATGGGGTAAACCACGTAAACCTGTCTTCCCTGTTTTATCTGGTCGCGCATAAAACCAAAGACCTTCAGCCGGTTACTGTCGTATTGGTGGAGGGTCTTGATGGGCTTTCTGCCCGGTGGCAATTCATCGATTACAGAAATGTCCAAATCGCCGTACAATGTCATGGCCAATGTGCGGGGTATAGGAGTGGCGGTCATTACCAGCACATGGGGTGAGATCTGATTCTTTTTCCATAGCCTGGCCCGCTGTGCCACACCAAAGCGATGTTGTTCGTCAATAACTACCATTCCCAGGTTTTTAAAAATTACTGTATCTTCAATCAGCGCATGGGTGCCAATGAGTATATTCAGGTTGCCATCGATGAGCTCCTGATGGATTATTCTTCTTTTGGCTTTGCGGGTGGAACCAGTTAAAAGGTCTGTTTTCAGATGCATCCCTTTGAGCATGTTGCTCAGGGATTCAAAATGCTGATTGGCCAGTACTTCTGTGGGGGCCATCAGGCAAGCCTGGAATCCATTGTCGATGGCTATGAGCATGGTCATAAGTGCCACGATGGTTTTTCCGCTTCCCACATCCCCTTGTAATAGCCTGTTCATCTGCTTCCCACTCAAAGTGTTGGTCCTGATTTCCTTTATTACCCTCTTTTGTGCGCTGGTCAGTTCAAAGCTTAAGTGTTGATGGTAGAACTCATTGAAATGTTCGCCTACTGTTTTGAAAATCTGTCCTCGCGACTCTGCAATACGCACATGTTTCAGCCTGAGCAGGCCCAGCTGGATATAAAACAGCTCTTCAAACTTAAGCCTCGCTCTTGCCCTTGCCAGGCTGTGAGAACTCTCGGGGAAGTGGACATTCACAAGCGACTGTCGGAGAGTGGGTAGTTTTAACTCTTCCCGCAGGTATTCGGGAAGGGTTTCATTGATATAGTTTTTTACTTGTGGCAATAACGTTGAGAGTAAGCGGCTTATCCCCTTGCTGTCCAGCGTTCTTGATTTTAGCTTTTCCGTGGAGCTGTATACAGGGTGCATGCTTGATTGCTGGGTAATAGCAGCCGGGCTTACTACCTCCACTTCCGGGTGGGCTATGTTATATTTACGGCCAAAGCGGGTGGGTTTACCAAAAACAATGTATTCCTGTCCCGGGACAAATAAATTCTTCAGGAATTTGAATCCATTAAACCAAATCAATTCAAGGGAACTCCCCTGATCATCAGTAAGCAGAGCTGTCATTCGCGTAGTGCGTTTTTGACCATGAAGCTGTATATTGCTGATGGCACCCCGGATCTGCACATAGGGCATGTCCTCTGTTATTTCTCTTATTTTGTAAAACCTGCTTTTGTCGATATAGCGGAAAGGATAGAAATGGAGTAAGTCCTCAAAAGTAAAAAGCTGAACTTCTTTTTTCAGCAATTCTGCTTTTTGCCGACCTACTCCTTTGAGAAACTCTATGGGGGTTTTCAGAATATCAGAAGGCATACTTTGCTACCATAAAAGCTTATGGCATAAAGATAGAGAATGCAATTGTAAAAACAAAGCCCCGGAAGAAGCTGAGCTGTATTGTCAATTATTCTGCAAGCTTTTTGGCGTTTATCTCTACTTTCAGCAGGAAAAACTGCGTGGAATCATCAAAGGGAAGAAACTGGTAAACAAGTTTGTTGCGTGTTTTTCTGGCAATTTCTATCAGTCCTAAACCGGCACCTCCTTTTTCAGACAATGAACCTTCGGTAATCTGTTTGCGGTACATTTCCTTCAACTCTTCCTTGTTGGCGCCGTTTACTTGTTTAATGGCCATTTCAAGATCCATTTTCTTTTCATTGGTAACCTTGTTGGAAGTAATAATGTAGTAAGTTCCATCCTTCTTGCCAATCATAAACAATCCCTTGCCTATATTGTACTTGTCAGTTATCTCGTCTGAGTGCTTGGCCATATTTTGCAGTGTTTCTACCATTACCGCATACACTTTTCTGATAATGGGTTTCTCTTCATCTTTTCTGTCCATATCCTCCTCTGCCATGGAGGTAAACATTTTGGTAATCTGATGATGAAACTCCCCCAGGTAAACTATAGAAATGCCATTATCAGACATTTCATCATAAACATTCAAAACGGACTTGATAAATCCTACATTTAGCTTCATAAGAAAAGCGATTTTTCATTTATACTTGAAGAGCAATAACAAGGGTACTAAATTAATTAAAAATATTCTCACTGGTTTACGTATAACGCCTAATCTTATTAAACCAAAAATCAGCGAAACCCTTAAAACC
>SLPR01000470.1 GCA_007131895.1 Bacteroidales bacterium
CCAATGATTTGGGCCTCTATACCAAAGGATTTACTGATTTGTATAATATCTTCAGCGTATTGCTCCTTCAGATAAATTTCCATGCGATGTCCCATGTTAAATACTTTATACATTTCCTGCCATGGAGTAAGGGATTCTTTTTGTATCATCTGAAACAAGGGTGGGATGGGGAAAAGATTATTTTTTACCACATGCAAGTCATCAACAAAGTTCAGCACTTTGGTTTGGGCTCCGCCACTGTTATGAACCAATCCATGAATGATGGACCTGTATCGGGCCAAAACTTCTTTCATTACCGGGGCATAGGTACGTGTAGGTGAAAGGACAAGTTTTCCGGCATCCAGCCCGAAAGCACCTTCCACTTTATCAGTAAGTTTTTTTGATCCCATATAAATCACATCCTCCGGCATTGCCAAATCATAGCTTTCAGGGTAGAGGGCGGCATACTTACGGGCAAAAACATCGTGACGTGCAGAGGTGAGTCCGTTACTGCCCATGCCTCCATTGTATTCATCCTCGTAAGTTGCTTTTCCGCAGGAAGAGAGTCCGACAATCACGTCCCCCTCTCCTATTCTCTCATTGGTAATTACCTCATTACGGCGCAACCTGGCCGTAACCGTTGAATCGATAATAACTGTGCGCACCAAATCACCCACATCTGCTGTTTCACCACCGGTTGACCACATACCAACACCATGCTCACGCATGGATTCCAGGAACTCTTCCGTACCTTCTATGATAGCCTTAATTACTTCACCTGGTATTAATCGTTTGTTTCTGCCAATGGTGGAAGAAAGAATAATATTGTCTGTCACACCTGCACAAAGCAAATCGTCCAGGTTCATTACTACAGCATCCTGCGCAATCCCTTTCCAAACGGAAATATCACCTGTTTCACGCCAGTAAATATAAGCTAGCGAAGATTTGGTACCTGCCCCATCGGCGTGCATAATGTTACACCAGTCAGGCTGGCCACCTATATAATCTGGCACAACCTTACAAAAGGCTTTGGGAAACAACCCTTTGTCCATATTCTTTATTGCATTATGAACATCTTCCTTCGAGGCGGATACACCACGTCTTGCGTATTTACTGCTGTCGTTCATGGGAATGTATTATAACCAAAATCTATTCTATCCTTAAAAGTGGAAACAATCCATTTTATAGGATGATTAATATTTCACTAACGGCACTACATTAATCCAGGCATGTTTAAGGCTCATCCTCATCATCAGAAATAACCCTGAACTCTGTTCGTCGGTTGAGCTGATGCGCAACATCCCGATGAGCCTCAGTGGGCAGGGAATTGATATAGGCTTCTGTTAGTTCAGTACCTGCTTCAAAAGTAAATCCTTCTCTTACAATGGTATTTTCAATGACCCTGGGCACTCTTTTTCCATAACCCCTGGGGACAAGTCTTTCTCTTTCGATTCCTCTTTCGATTAAATAATCTACCACGGTTTGAGCGCGTCGCTGCGACAATGTATCATTTACCTCGTGTGAGCCCCTGCTATCGGTATGAGAACCCAATTCAATCACCAATTCAGGGTTATCCTGCAAGGTAGTGATCAATCCGTTGAGTGAATCCTGGTACTGGGGCAATAACTCCCAGCGGGCAAACTCATAGAGAATTTCAGGCAATTCAATGGGTGTATAGGGAATGGGTTCCAGGTAGAAATCAAACACAAAATCCCTGCTTCTCTCAATTCCTCGGGTGGTCTCCTGGCCCCTGGCATTGAAATACCTGTTTTTACTGACAAGGATTTCGTAGCTCGTATTTGCTTTTACCTGGGTATTATCAAATTTATATTCCCCTTCATCGGTTGTTTCTGCCTGGGCAAAAGAACCATCAGACCCAATAAGTTGTATTTGCGCCCCGGGAATTGCTACTTTGGTGCTATCATCGCGCACGGTTCCCTGCAGGGTAAACTCAACAGGAGCAAGGTAAAATGAATAGATGGCATCGCCTCGTGCTCCCCTTTCATTACGGCTTGATGAGAAGTATCCGGAATTCGCTCCGGTTCTGAAGGTAATCCCAAAATCATCGCCAGGGCTGTTAACAGGGATACCAATATTTTCAGGTTGAGTCCACGAATCGCCATCCTGTCGGGTAAAAAAGATGTCAAGACCACCCATTCCCGGATGTCCGTTGGAAGAAAAATAAAGGGTTCCATCCTCTCTGACATAGGGGAACATTTCATCACCGGGGGTATTAATCACAGGCCCCAGGTTCTTAGGTTCTCCAAAATCTCCGCCCCGGGCATCGCGCTCAGCATACCATATATCTTTTCCCCCTTTTCCTCCGGGCATTTCCGAAACAAAATACAACCGCATATCATCATGACTGATGGCAGGATGTCCAATAGATAAGGTGCTATCGGAAACAAGTTTTACCTCCCGGGGTTCGCCCCAGTTGGCACCACTACGACTTGACTTATATATCCTGCAACCGATATCAGCATCGGGCAAGGCCTGGCAACGGGTAAAATACAATTCCGTACCCGTAGCATTTACCGAAGGGGCACCTTCATTAAATTCGGTATTAATAGGCCCTTCATCCAGCAATACAGGTCGGCTCCAGTCTCCCCTCCTGTCCAGGTAGGATACAAATAATGAGGTAAAGTTTTCTCCCGTCCATGGGTCGGTTTTTGAACCTATGGCACCCTCCCGGGAAGAGGTGAAAATCAGGATACTGTTTCGGTTATCACCAAAAGCGGGAGCAAAATCATTTTGTCTTGAGTTAAAATCTCTTTTAAGATTCACCTCGTATAAACCAGGGTTTTCCAGCAAATATTCGGTTGCTTCAATGGCATCTATCCCCCACTGCCCGCGCCAGTCATCAGGTACTTTCTCCTTATAGGTTGTAAAAGCCTCCAACGCATCGTCATATTTTTCATTTTGCATCAATGCTTCCCCAAAGTAAAAGTAAGCCACTGGATCGGGATACCTGCCTCTGATAGCCCGTCTGAAAAAGGTTTCGGCGCGTCGGGGTTCATTCAGGTACCTGAAGCACATGGCTTGCTGAAATAAAATCCGGGTAGCTTCTTGTCTGTCTTTCCTGCGAACACGATTGTATGCCCGCTGATAATATTTCAATGCATCACTATACTGTCTAAGTTCATAAGCATTATCAGCTCGTTCAACCCTGCGGCTTTGAGATTGGCTATCCTGCGGAATTAAAAGTAAAATGGCTGGCAAAAGAAGGATGAAGAATTTCTTCATAGGGTTTTCAGGAGATATTTATCAGTAAACAATTTCATTGATTGGGCCATACATTTGGGCCTGAAAGTAGATTTTAAATCTTAAACGAACGATATGAAACAAAATTGTGATACGGTATTGCAAAGTAGCTTATTCCGCTTTTTTTTGATCCTGCGGTGTAGTATCGTTTTTTTCCTTTTCATCAACACTAATATCCCGGTTTTTTTCAGCCTGGTTATAGGGATAAGGCAATTCTTCAGTATCGGTATCAGTTTCAGCAAGCCCGCTGTCATCTTTTACTGCGGGTTGATTTTCAGGAGATTCTTTCTCTATGTCGCTAAGCCCTTTGCTGAAACCTTCGATATCCTCCTTTATTTCCCTGGCGGGATTTTCGATTTCCTCAGAATACCTGTGAATTTCAGCATTGATATCTCTTTGCACTTTTTTGATCTCGTTGATCCCCTTTCCGAGGGTACGGGCGATTTCTGGTATTTTTTTGGGGCCAAACAATAGCAGAATCAACAGCAAAATAATAAATATTTCACCGCCACTGATTCCAAAAAGCAAA
>SLPR01000568.1 GCA_007131895.1 Bacteroidales bacterium
ATCAATACTCCTGATACACTAAGGGGAATAACAATATTATCGGTTCCTTTCCAGCTTAGCATTTCTGCTAAAGTGCCTGTTATTGAAATGATAAGTGCAAGCCAGAAAGTCTTTAAGTCAAAAACCTCATAGTAAAAAAACAATGCGATGATACTAACCACAAAGCAGGAAACAAGAAAAGAAAGAGAGCCCAGCCATGTTTTTTGTAGTTTCCATTTGAAAATCCTGATTTTGTGGTTGTATTCCTGCAGGTTGATGCCCAGTATGCCTGCCATGGGGTCGCAGATAGCCAGCACCAGCATGGGTAGGATAAAAAGAATTCGTTCTTCCAGTTTAAAAGAAATCAGGAAAGTGATGTAAACGGCCACAGGCAGAATGTAGCTGCCCACTGATATTCTTTTGATGTCGTGGATAGATTTGAGATATTTATAATTACGGCTCACGAAAAGCAGAATAAAAAACACAATGGCCAGTGCCAGCACATACCAGTGGTCCTCAAAAAGATAGGGGAATGTGATGGTGGAAAGAGTTGCCGTAAAATGGGCAAATTTGCGTGTTATTTCACCTTCCATTCCCAGTCTTCTGTAAGCCAGTTCATTGAAAGCCAGCAACAGGGTAAATGCAATCAGGAAAATCAGGGTCAATGCAATTTGTGTGGCCATGAAGTTGGTTTTAGTTAATAATCAGCAGAATTCCGGAAATGATGATAATGATGGCGAAAACCCTGCGAATGAGGTTTTCTGACTTTTCAGGCCTGATGGCTACCAGCAAACGTGGGCCCAGCAAAGCACCCAGCACTGACCCGGCAGTAAGCATCAAAACCAGGGTAAGGTCAACCTCTCCCAGCAGGAAATGGCCTGTAAAGGCTGCAAGGGTATTGATCAACACTACCATAAGAGAGGTGCCGGCAACTTTTCTTGCGGGAGTATTCAGCGCAAATAACCCTGCCATGATGGGGGCAGCACCACTGGTGCCGAATGTCCCGCTGATGGTACCCCCCGCATATCCAAAGAAAGAGCTTTTGATCATTTTCCCCGTGGGTACTTTCCCTGATAGATCTTCCTCTCTTTTCTCTTTTCTGTCTTTCATACTGGAATGAAAAATGATCAGGGCCAGCACAACAGAATAGATTCCGAAAACGATTTTGAGGGTTGAGGGTTGCATGAGTCGGGTAAAGAATGCACCGGACAAAGCGCCTAAAATACCGGCAGCACCAAAGATGAACCCCAGACGCAGGTTGATATTGCCGCTGCGGTAATGCCCTGTGGTGCCGGCAATGCAAAGGGGCAGGCTCGCCGCAAGGGATGTGGCTACTGCAATGTGGGCGGGAATCTGAAAAAACAGAATAAGCAACAAGGGAAAAAAGAATCCACCTCCACTGCCCACCATCGTGGCAATCATGCCAATGATGAACCCTGCCAGGGGCAGCCACAAATAACTTTGCTGAAATTCGGAGTAAAATAGCATATGCCGCTGATTCTTCCGTTTTTATCCCATCTTGAAAGGAGTATTCCGTATTATTAAAAGAAACGCAGGTCGCCAATGAATGATGAGGTTTCCCGGATCCCATTGAATGTAATTCTTTCTCCTATTTTGCAAATATAGGGATTTTTTTATGTTGGTAGTGAGATTCATCGATTTTAATTAACTAAATGTCTTCTTTGAAGTAAAACCAGCTTCCCGGCCACCCCTTAAACTCTGCAACCCGGTCGCGGCTGGTGATGATGTCTTCATCGGAGGTTACTTTTAGCTTGATTTTGAACCGGTTGCCCGAATACGCAATGATATCGGTGATGGCTGCCATGGAAACGATGTGCTTGCGGTTTACCCGGAAAAACGATTCGGGGTCGAGCAAATCACCCAGTTGATTAAGGGTGAAATCGACAGGGTAGTTCCTGTCTTCAAGGGTTTTCAGGTAGATGGCTTTCTCCATGCTTTAGAACATGGCAATCTCTAATAAACAATGTATTCACAAAAAAAACTATATTTGCATTGGTAATTTGTTTAAAAATATTAAACAAGCAATGTGCTTCTGGTTTTGGAAGTTAGCCGAAAAGATAGTTTTCAAGATATTTTCTGTATTCTTCTGTAATATCAACCCAAACCCACCTGCTTATGCGCACACAAATTCTTACCCTCGCAAGCCTTTTGTTATTCTCCCTGCTGGCAACAGGGCAAAACTATCAAACGGTTTATCCCGATAAGGAAAACTGTTTTTTGATGGGAAACGACAATGTCATCTGCCTTCGCATTGACTCCCTGTCAGAAGGAACTTCTGCTATTCTTCATCCTTCCCGGATTAGCACTTACACAGGTGATTATTGTTCCACTCCCTTTGAAGGTTCCTGGATAGGAAAAGAAATTGAAATCCAGGACAATGGTGAAAATGTATTTATCAATTATGCCGATAAACCCGTAACCATAAACACTCAGGCTGCATTGGGAGAGGAATGGGTGGCCTATGACATACCCGGAGAGATGGAAATCAGGGCCACCGTTATTGCCCACGATCTCATGGATTTCCTGGAGCTTACCGATTCTGTAAAAACCATTGCTTTCCAGGCCTATGATGCGGAAGGAGACTCACTGGACATGGAAGTAAATGAGATGCAGGTGCAAATCAGCAAGCACCATGGTTGGGTTCAACCCCTTAGCTTTTACTTTTTTCCTGCTCATCAACAATGGTATCCTGATATGAAGCTGCAGGTATTGTCCCTGGCTGGATTGTCAGAACCACAAAGGGGAATTAAGAATCTTACCTGGTTTGAAGTATTTGACTTTCAGCCCGGTGATGTGCTGCATGTGCTGGAAGAGAATGGTACCTGGATGGGGGAGGAGGATGGTTATTTTCAGACTACCGAAACCAGGGCAATCTTTGAATATCTTGAAAGAACAGATTATGATAGTGATTCCATTATGTATTTATATGTCCGTACCAGGAGAATTCATTATCAATGGATGGACAGTATAGCCATAACTCTTGATACACTGTTCCAGACTATAAGACCCTATGATGATTTCGATAAACTACCCCTTGAACCCTCAAGTGGAAATGTAGACATTCACGATGCGGAAATGTATAGTTTTTTTCATCTTATGAAAGATGAATTCATGGTGAAAACCAATTGTTATAACTTGTATTATCTGGGAGAAGATGATTGCTGGTATGCTTTGATGGTGGATGTGGTTCCTTCAAAAACTTCATATTACGAAGGCCTTGGCGGACCTTATTATCCTCAGGAGGCGATGTTTGGAGCTTTAGCCCGGCGTGAGTTGGTCTACTATCAGAAAGACAGTGAAACCTGGGGCACCCCTCTTGATGTTTCCAGTGTGGAAAACTACGTGAAACCAAACATGGTAAAGATCTATCCCAACCCGGTACGCGAATCCTTCACGGTAAACATTGACCCTTCTCTTTCCGGGGAGTTCACACTCAGGCTGGTGGATGTGAACAGCCGGAGTGTCCATCAACAGCATGTGTCAGCGGGAGCAACAACCGTTAATGTCGCCCATCTTCCCTCGGGAATCTATTTCTGCATTGTTTCCGGTAAGCAGGGAATACTTCATAGCCATAAAATACTGGTGCGGTAGTTTACTTGACATAAATTAATCTGGAAAAAGAACCTGCCACATTCCTTTCATAGAAGGAGTCGTGGCAGGTTTTTGATAGAAATAAATTTGCAGCATTGGGCGTGTTTATTATTTTATTTGTCATAAAAAAATAAAAACTGGTCGAGCGTTTAAGTTTTTAGGTTAAATTTAATAGA
>SLPR01000402.1 GCA_007131895.1 Bacteroidales bacterium
CGAAACCAGTCTGGATAACAATGTGGTGCCTCTTCTGAAGAAAATTCTGCGTGTTTTCGTGGTGATTGTTGGCGGCTTATTTATCCTTCAGAATCTGGATGTAAATATCACCGCACTGCTTGCCGGGCTCTCCATTGGAGGTCTTGCGTTAGCGCTGGCAGCGCAGGATACGTTGAAAAACCTGTTTGGTTCATTGATGATTTTTATGGACAAACCCTTTTCGGTAGGTCACTGGATTTCCAGCGGAGAAATTGATGGCACGGTAGAGGAGGTAGGCTTTCGCAGTACACGCATCAGAACCTTTCGCAACTCGCTTACCTATATACCCAATGGCAAACTGGCAGATTCTACCATCGACAACCATGGCCTGAGACAATTCAGGAGGCTTTCCATGCATATTGCAGTAACTTACGATACTCCCCCGGACCTGATCGAGGTGTTTGTTTTGGGCCTCAGGCGCATTGTGGAAGACCATCCCCAAACCCGCAAAGACTTCTATATCATCGAGTTTAATGAGATGGGAGATTTCTCTCTCAGGATATTGTTTTACATTTTCTTTGCTGTACCCACCTGGCCAGAGGAATTAAAGGCCCGGCATGAGGTACTCATTGAGATTGTAAGACTGGCAGAAAAACTGGGTGTAAGATTTGCATTCCCCACACAAACCCTGCACATGGAAAATATTCCGGGAAGGCATTCGCTCACTCCACAATATGATATGACCATGAATGATTTCAAAAAAGTGATGGATGATTACTTTGAGGCTAAAAAAGGGAAGTGAGTTTGTTTGGGTTCTGTTGAATTAAAACGTTATTCAGGTAAAGTCACAATCAAAAAGCACATCAACAAAAAGCCCCTGCAGCAATTGCAAGGGCTTTTTTGGATTAAACTGATTTCCGTTTTTTCACTGCATCATCCTACTTAAAAACTGCTACAGCAGCAGAGTCTATAATATGAAATGTGAATGACTCTGTAAAATAGAGCTGAACGGTTTTGCTGTTGTGCGACTCATAACCAATGGAAAGGTCCTGGCCAATAACCATTTTCAGGTCACCGCCTCTTTCGGAAACGATGTATGCACCATCAATGTTGGGGGCCATGATAATGGAACCGCCCAGCAGATTTTCCAGTTGTTTGCGCAAGGGATATCCTCTTACATAACTGTTTACTTTTTGCCACTTGTCCTGGCTGAGAACCAATGTATAGGGTCCTTCAATAGAGTTGGCCTTGAACTGCGATAACACATCTGCTACTGCACCAATGATATCTTCACCGTTTTCAGGAAAAGCAGGGGTCTTGTATTCATTGCAGGAATCCAGTCCGGCTATGCTCCCGGCTTTGAAACCTTTGTAAACCGCGTCTTCTTCAAATTTTGCTATTTCTCTTGCAGCATCTTCCAATGCATCGAGGTCTATATCTTCAGCGCCACGGGCCACATTGTCCAGTTCCCAGATGTTCAGCTCAAAAGGAATACGTGCTTCCACCAAAGGCAACACCTGGTGTACGCCAAACTTCACTTTTGACTTCTGATCTTTGGGCACCTGGATGCGTCCGGTAGACAATGCTGCAAAGCTCCATCCTTTAGGGCCTTCCAGATCAACAAATTTTCTTGCAGATAGCACTGAAGTCAACACTTCCTTTGCTGTATCATTTATCTCTTCCCATGCTGCATCAGAAATGGGAGCGAGTGCTTTTCTTAAAATATCCATTCTTATTACCTCCTTTTATTTTTTAATTTTACCAATACCTAAAGAATCTGATTTGGGAGCTGCTTCGCCCTGGGCTTCATGGCCTTCGCCATGCGCTCCCAAAATGGGTCCCTCCTTAAACAACCAATTGCGAAGTTCTGCATCCCAACCCGGCATATTTCTTCTCAACCATTCAAGGGTCATGCAGGCATGCTCTATCTCTTCATCGCGGTTGTGGGCCATTATCCCGGCCAAATCCGGATCATTGGTTGTTACTACGCGCTGATGATACCAATCTACAGCTTCTACTTCTTCTTTCAGGCTGTTCAATGCCCTGGAAAAATTTCGTGCCTCTGCCGAAAGTTCTTCTGCGGGTTCATGATAATTTGACATCTTGTATATTCTTTTTAGTTAATAATTGAGTAGTTAAGCGTCCTATGCAAATATAATGGTTTTTGACCGCAAAAACGAAGGATCCAAGCCTCCAATTCTTTGTTAGTATTAATTTTTCTTAATCCGGTGCATGCAATTCCAGCTTTTACCATCAGTATTTTATCGTGAACAGTTAAACAACTTTTCCGGCACTTTGTTTTTTTGGCATGAACTGGGAAATGGAGTTATTTAACTTTATTTTCAACTTGTAATCATTACAATATAGAAACAATTCCTGCGTACTATTGTTTAGGTAGTGTAAACAAAAGTCAACCAAATGTTTTTTCAAACCAACCGATGAAACCTGTAAAAGAAATAGCACACACAATAAGTGCCAGTGGGTTGAAGATTACTCCACAGCGCATTGCAGTAATACAGGCACTGGAAAAACTTGAGCACCCCAGGGCCGAAGAAATCATCCGGGAGGTCTCTGAGCATATACCGGGATTATCGCCCACCACGGTATACAACACGCTGGATGTGCTTGTATCCAAAAAAATTATCCGCAAAGTGCATACCGAAGCTGATGTTATGAGGTATGATGCCATACCTGATCATCACCATCATTTGTATTGCATGCAAAGCGACAGGATGGATGATTATTTCGACCCTGAGCTTGATAGCTTGCTTGAGGATTATTTCAGGAAGAAAAACATCAAAGGATTCAAATTAAAGGAAATTAAGCTGCAGTTGATGGGCGAGTTTGAAAATAAGGAAAGAACTGTAATTGAGAAAAACGCCTGATAAACAAAGCTTACCATCAGGTTTAAATACTTATTATTAATTTTTAAAACTAAAATCTTACAATTATGTCAAATACAACAAATCAAATCGGATTAGAAAATTCAGATGTAAAAGAACTGATTGACAAGCTCAACGATCTGCTGGCCAATTACCAGGTATTTTACCAGAACACAAGAGGATTTCACTGGAACATCAAAGGGCATAAGTTTTTCGAACTTCATGTGAAATTTGAGGAACTTTATGATGACCTTCATGCCAAGATTGACGAAATCGCCGAGCGGATTCTTACCCTGGGAGGTACGCCCTTGCATAGCTTTGCAGATTATACCAGCATTTCGGACGTAAAGGCCATCAAAGATGCTTCAGAAGACGTAGCTTGTGTAACGGGAGTATTGGATGCTTTGAAAGTTTTGCTTGTGAAACAACGCGTCATTCTGGACCTTTCCGACAAAATGGACGATGAAGGCACCAATGCCATGGCCAGCGATTATATTCGTGAGCAGGAGAAGCTGGTTTGGATGTATTCTTCGTGGTTGAATAACTAGTAGAAGAATACAATTCTCCAGGGAAAAGGATTACATCATTTTTCCCTGTTCAAAAAACCGCTTTGATCATAGAAATATGATCAAAGCGGTTTTTTAATCGCCGAAAATGACATTTCTTTAGATTTTACCTCCGGACAAGTTTTAAAAACAGTAGTTTTTCGATGTGCTGAATATCAGATTGTTGCTTCAATACGAATGTGACTACCCCTTAGATAATGTTCTTCCGGATAAAAGGATACCCTAATGACAATATACGGGTATATCCTTATTGTTTCAAGTCTAATAATGAGTTATATTTGTCTTAGAAAAAACCGGGTTCATGGGGGTTTTATCAGAATGGGAAAACAAATATAAATA
>SLPR01000049.1 GCA_007131895.1 Bacteroidales bacterium
GACCTGCAAAATGAAATTATTGCACGGACGGAGCATGTATAAACACCTCCGGGTAAATTAAGCAAAGGGCAGTGGGAATTCTTGCAACGAACACTCGCCTAATGAAACAGGATGTGCCACTGTGCAATGACTGCCAAAATGACTGTACGGGGTAATTTGGTTGCGGAACACTTTATAATGAGAACCACAAATAAAACGTGTAAGAAAGTCTCATAGAAGTTTCACGACAATATTTTTATTACCCAATTCTAATCTATTAAAAACAAAAAACGCCTATATAACAGCGTTTTATAATACCTGGTGATGATTTATGATGTGCTCATCATTCAATTTTATTAATTTTGCAGCTTGTATTGAGCATATTGTATTCAAATCATTATAAACGCAAGAAATATTTATTATTATGGATAAGATTATTAGCCGTTCTGCCGACAACATCAGGATTTTATCAGCTGCCATGGTAGAAAAAGCAAAATCAGGGCATCCCGGTGGTGCCATGGGCGGGGCAGACTATGTAAACATTCTGTTTTCCGAATTTTTGAAATACGACCCCGACAACGGCACCTGGCGCAACCGCGACCGCTTTTTCCTTGATCCGGGCCACATGTCGCCCATGCTATACGCTATCTTATTCATGGCTGGCTTTTACAAGATGGAAGATTTGGAAAATTTCCGTCAGTGGGGCAGTACAACTCCGGGGCACCCGGAAGTAAGTCACGCACATGGGGTTGAAAACACCTCGGGCCCGCTGGGAATGGGTCATACCAATGCAGTAGGAGCTGCCATAGCGGAGCGGTTTTTAGTGGCACGGTTTGGCGAAATCCATGCACACAAAATCTACACATTTATCTCTGATGGTGGCATACAGGAAGAAATCAGCCAGGGTGCAGGACGTATTGCAGGTTATCTGGGGTTGAATAACCTGATCATGTTTTATGATTCCAACGACATACAGCTTTCATCTGAAACCAGTGCTGTAAGCCACGAAGACACTGCCATGAAATACCAGGCATGGGGTTGGAAAGTGGTGACCATTGAAGGCAATGACCCCAAAGCCATCAGGGAAGCACTTACCAATGCAAACAAGGAAAAAGAACGCCCCACCCTTATCATTGGCAAAACCATCATGGGCAAGGGAGCAGTGACCGAAGACGGCAGCTCTTTCGAAAGAAAGGTTTCCACGCATGGTATGCCTCTTTCAGAAGCCGGTGCCTCGTTTAAAAAAACCATTGAGAACCTGGGTGGCAATGCAGACAATCCTTTCGTGCAATTTGAGGATGTAAAAGAATTCTGGGACAAGATCAATGCAGAAAAAAGGAAACATGTTAAAGAATATAATGAGCAGCTGAAAAAATGGGAAGCAGAAAACCCTGAGCTGGCCCAAAAATTTGAATTCTTCTATAGTGGTAAAGTTTCGGAAATAGACTTTTCAGCTATTGAACAGAAAAAAGACATTGCCAGCCGTGCCGCCTCCGGAACCCTCCTTGCACATTTTGCGGAGAAGGTAGAAAACATGATTGTGTCATCAGCCGACCTTTCCAACAGCGACAAAACCGATGGCTTCCTGAAAAAGACCACACAGTTCAAAAAAGGAGATTTTACCGGTGCATTCCTGCAGGCCGGAGTATCGGAGCTAACCATGGCAGCTATAGCCAACGGTATGGCATTGCATGGGGGAGTTATCCCCGTTTGTGCTACCTTTTTTGTTTTTTCCGATTATATGAAACCTGCGGTACGCCTCGCAGCCCTGATGGAACTTCCCGTAAAATACGTATGGACCCATGATGCCTTCCGTGTTGGTGAAGATGGACCTACCCACCAGCCCGTTGAGCAGGAAGCACAAATAAGACTGCTCGAGCAAATGAAAAACCACAGTGGCAACCGCAGCTTCCTGGCCCTGCGCCCGGCAGATGCTATGGAGACTAACGTTGCATGGAAAATGGCACTGGAAAATACCAAAACCCCTACAGCCCTGATCCTCTCTCGTCAGAATATTCCTGATTTGCCCGCACAAGAAAACCGCTATGCGGAAGCCCTCGGCGCAGAAAAAGGGGGTTATGTGGTTGACAAAGATCAGGGAGATATTGACCTTGTACTGGTAGGCAATGGTTCGGAGGTTACTACTCTGTATGCCGGCGCACAACTACTCAGGGAGAAAAAAGACCTGAAAATACAGGTTTCCTCAATAATTTCGGAAGGACTCTTTCGTGAGCAATCTGCTCAATACCAGCAAGAGGTTATCCCCGCTCATCTGCCCATCATGGGTCTCACAGCAGGACTCCCCTCTACCCTGGCCGGACTGGTAGGACCCAAAGGAAAATCCATTGGCATGGAGGGGTTTGGTTATTCAGCCCCGGCCAAAGTGCTGGATGAAAAACTGGGTTACACAGCAGAAAATGTTTACAAGCTCGCGCTGGAGTACCTGGAAATAAAATAAACCTGAAATGCATTGATTTTGAAAACCTTCTCCATTATGGGGAAGGTTTTTTTGAATCGCCATTCAACCTCTACAAGTCATACCAGCCTGAAAGCTGCAAAGCACATCTGTTTTCTGTTTCTCCTCTTTGGTCCCACCATCTGGCCAGAGAAACCCGAATCAAAGTACCTGCCGGTATTATTTCTACAGATTCTTCAAATCCAACATACGGCAAACTTCGCCTGCTATTTACATTTGGGTAGTTATATCTTACCTTTTCGTAAATAATACTTCTTGTGAGATCTTGATCTGAAATCCAGAAACCTGTGGAACGATTCGGTATTTCACCATCAACTCTTGCTCAATTGAGTTATAAACTCCAATCGTAAAGAATTCCATTTAATAGGTTTTTCTGGATGTAAATTCCAGTTCGTTACCAAACAAATCAACAGGCCCCTTACCCTTTGTTAGTTCATTAATCACGGTTTGCTGTGTCTTTATTTCCCAGACAGAAATGATATGATTCACAGAAATGGAATCCTTTAGAAGTTCCTGGCCAATCAATTTGCTTCTATGGCATTCTTCCGGTTTTGCTTCGCTGCACATGATAGCCAGTTTGATCGATTTTTCATTGGCTGTTTTTAATCTCTCCAATCCACTTTTAAAGAAATCCTTTTCCTTGATGAGGTCATATACAACTTTTCCCTCATGATCATAACAACTGCGGTCTTCAGGCAACCCTCCAAGAGAATCTCCGACAAAAACATAGGTAATGCCACTGTTTTTCAATTCAACCTCAAGATTGGATTTGTTGAACTGCGGACTCCATTTTGAGTAAGGCTTTGAGCGGACATCCATAAGAAATTGGACGTCAAAAGATTGTAATTCCTGAATGAATTCTTCAATCTTTTTATTGCCATGCCCTATCGAGAAAATTGCAGATTCTTTCATACCGAAATTAGCTGTAGCTTGTGATCTGGTTGATTGTTTTGCAGGTTCTTCCTGTGTAAATAATCACTTGTGAAAGTATTTACTTTTTAGGAGAATAAAAAGCAACTGAATGATTTTATCACTTTAAAAATTGTTGACCGACTAAAGAGCAGATCATGTCACCAGTTGGGCTATAAGCTTTTCTAAAATCGCAAAAATAAACCCTATTTCAGCTTGACAATCCCCCTACTCCATCCAAACCCCCTCAAGATAAAACCTTACTCCTGCTTCTTCACTATAGCTGTCATCGTCCCGGAGGGCAACCTGCAGGGTTTCCAGGATGGTGGCGTCAAAGGCTCCCTGGTTGGCTACTTTTGCATACTTCCCTTCATCTGAATTTGCAAATTTTACCGGACA
>SLPR01000555.1 GCA_007131895.1 Bacteroidales bacterium
TACATTCAGGGAATTGACATCCAGCGTACCATCAACACCAACAACCAGATGGTGAAGATTCACCCCGATGCCGGTGGTCGTACCTATCATGTGGAAAACCCCATCAGGTTTGTGAAAAACTGGAATGAAATAAGACTTAGCAAGACAATGTTTGACATTCTGGATCTAAACAACGACCCCCGCCTCCAGGTATATGCCGACACCAATGCATTCGGAGAATACGCCGGCCTGCACAACGGCCAGCCCCATGGGTTGCTTTCAGAGCAATACGATTCCTATTTCCGTCCCAATTACAGTAACATTGGAAGTTTTTTTGCACAACCCAACACCCCCTTGTATCTGCTAACGGCAGCTGAATCTGCTTTTCTGAAGGCCGAAGCAGCCCATAGAGGATTTATTGCCGGGAGTGCAGAAGAGTATTACAATGAAGGGATCAGAGTATCTTTCGAACAATTTGAGATTACCGATGAGCAGATAATCAGCGACTACCTTTCAGGAGAAGCTGCTTTTGATCCTGCTGAAGCACTGGAGCAAATCTGGACACAACGCTGGATTGCACTCTACCCCAATGGTCACGAAGCCTGGTCACTGGTCAGAAGAACAGGGCACCCTCAAATGATGCAGCCCGTTTTTACTTTCCCCGATAATGATCAACTTCCCCGTCGCAAGTTGTTTCCCGATGCAGAAAGACTTTACAATTCTGCAAACTATGAAAGTGCCGTAAGCCGCATGGGTGGCGACAGCCAGTACACCCGCGTGTGGTGGGACGGTGGCAATTGATGATGAATTGGTGATTGCTAATGAGTAATCGGTAATCGGTAATGAGCAATCGGTAATCACTAATCTGTGGATTTAAATCACCCGTGTTTGATAACAAAAAATCAACACACAACAATAATTAACTCAACAATTCAACAATTCAGATTAACTAAAACCCTAAAAACAACTAACTATGAAAAAGATCAAGATTTTTCCTATTCTGGCGATGCTCGCAATGCTCGCAACAAGTGTTGTCTTTACAGCTTGTAATGATGACGATGACCCCGTTCCGGCGGAAGCTTTTATCACTGAATTTGCTATTACCAATGCAGGTGGCGATGGCGACCTGCGGGTGGAAGGTGCAATAACCGAATTCAACATTCTGGTGGCTGTGCCTTTTGAAACCGATGTTACCGCTTTGGTTACCGATATTCAATTGTCTGAAGGCGCAAGTGTTGTGCCTGCATCTGGCACTGCACAGGATTTTACTGATACCAGAAATTTTGTGGTTACCAATGGTGAGGTAAGCAACACCTATCAGGTAACTGTTGAGCTGGCCGAACCCACTGAGCCTGCCATAACCGACATTACACTGGTTTCTGCAGTTACCGGCCTGGAATATCAAACTGAAATCAACCAGGGTGAAAAAGTTATTCATGTTACTTTCAGCGAGCTGCAAAGTCGTATAGTGCTGATAGACAATATTGAAATTGCTCCCGCAGGAACTACATACGCTACTTACAGCGGTAGCGATACGCTCAACCTTGACGACGAAAACGTTTTCATTACAGCCTCTTTTGCAGGTGAGGAGAGTGTTTATACCATTGAAGCCAATATTACAGAAGCAGGTTTCAACCCCGAAAATACTGCCTTGTTGATGGATATGAGCGGAGCTACCGGTTCAGTTCCTTCCATCATCAACAACGAGAACAACAGAGGAGCTGCTTTTGACGGCAAACACGTATTTGTAGCTTCCCGTCAGGACGGCAACCAGGTGTATTACTGGGATGTTGATGCCCCCAATGAAGATCCCAAAACACTTGATTTCGGAGATGTAGTAGCCGGAGGTGCCTGGGTGGTTTCTGATGTTGTAATAAAAAATGGCAACATCTATGTTTCCAATATGGTAAATGCTGCCGCAAGTATGTTCAAGGTTTATAAGTGGGAAAGTGTGGACGATACCGAACCCGAACTGGTTTTGGAGTATAGTATTCCTGATTTTGACGAAGGTGATGAAATTAGATTGGGAGATGCCATCTCTGTAATTGGCAATCCTCCTCACAACGGATACATTTTCGCTTCTAACTTCGCATGGCCAAACAATGCCAGTGAATTTTACAAATTCTCTTTTAATGGTGACAAAAATGCAGACCTTACCATCGTGCCCATCGTAACACAAGAGGCACTCAGAATGGGTCAGTACGGACGTGTAAACGTAATTCCCGGATATGATGATCTGCTTTTGGTTACCGGTGCTGAAATGGCGATTGCCATTATGGACTACTCGGGTGATATTAAGTTTGAAGCCACCGAGTCTATTATGCAGTCACGCAGCTTCAGCCCCCATATCTTTGAATACAACGACGGACTTTACTTCAGCTACAGCGTTAACAGAGAGTGGGAAGCCAATGGTATCTGGTATGATGTAATCAACATCAGCGAAGGTGCTGATATTATTGACGCTTTTGAAGGTTTGAACAGCGGAAACATTGCTGAAAAAAGAGTCTTCAGACATCTCATCAGCGGTCCTGCAGGAACCTGGGTAGGTGCAACACACAGCGTGGGTTTCAGCAGCGACGGAAAACCCAGAATCATGGGATTTGGAATGAACAATGGTTTTGTTGTTCATGAATTTTCCAACTAATAATAGTGATTTAATACAAAAAAGAGGGGTTTTCCTGCCCCTCTTTTTTCCTTCTTTTGTTCCTCCTGAAAATTTAATACCATGCAAAAAATCATTTATCTGATAACAGTATTGCTTTTTGCCTCCCTGATAACGGGCTGTGATAAGGAAACAGAACCTGATCCCAGCGATCAGAATGATACCACTCAGGTGGAAACATTAAAGATTCATTCTTTTGTCTTTTCCGAACTTGATCCCGCGGTGGAGGCTACCATTGACCCGGACGATCTGGAAATACGAGCCTCAGTACCCCGTACTGCCAACATTCGCAATCTTACCATTGAAGTTGAGTTTACGGAAGGTGCTACCTTAAGCCCCCCTTCCGGATTTGCCTACGATTTTCTTAATCCCCTCACCTTTACCCTCAGAAGGGGCACCGAAAGGCTGGAATATACAGCCCATATTGACTACAGCGAAGTGGATGATAACGATCTTTTTTCTGTATCCTTTCCTGACCTTTTCCGAACGGCCACAATTGAAGATAACAATGTAATGCTTGAGGTTCCCTTCGGAACCGACTTATCTGAAATTCTCATTGAAATGGAGATTTCTGATTTTGCCACTGTTTCCCCTGCTTCAGGTGATGTGGTTGATTTAAGCAATCCGCTGGAAATAATTGTAACAGCGGAAAACGGAGATGAAAATACTTACACCTTATATACCGCCATTCTCGAACAGGAAACCGGCGTAAGAGCATTCTGGATTCCCGATCCTTCACATTCTTCCTTTCTTACCAGTTATGAAAACATTCAGGAGGGAGTGGCATTGGCCAAAGAGCTCAACTTTAATACGTTGTTTGCGGTAGCCTGGGCCAAAACCCGCACCCTTTATCCCAGCCAGGTGCTGGCCGATAATTCAACCTATGAAACGGCAAGAGAAGGTATGTTTACCCCTAACTATTCCGGCCCCGGTGGTGACCCTCTCACTGACCTGATTGAAGTAGCCCATGCCGAAGGACTTAAGGTTATACTCTGGTATGAGTATGGTTTTATGGCACGCTGGGGAACGGCTCCAACTCCCCAAAATGACAGAATTCTTGCTGTTAACCCGCATTGGGCAGGATGGGGCATTTCAGGCGGAGATACAATCCCCACCAATTACAACAACAGCGACTATTACTATAACGGTTACCATCCCGAAGTACAGCAATTCATGATTGACCTGGTGATGGAAGCGGTCAATAACTACAATGTGGATGGTATACAGGGCGATGACCGTATGCCGGCGATGCCACGCAATTCAGGATATGATTATTACACAGTAAACCGTTACAAAGAAGAACATGACGGACAGGCTCCTCCCTCCAGCCCCAGCAATACGCAATGGGTAAGATGGAGAGCGGACATACTGAACCAGTTCGGGCAGGATTTGTATGATGCCGTAAAGGCGGCAAAGCCTGATGTGCTGGTTACCAACTCCCCCAATCCCTATCCCTGGGCTTTTGACAACCTGATGCAGGACTGGCCCGCATGGCTCGATGCAGGGAATGTGGAAATTATGTCCGTTCAATGCTATCGCTATACCATTGAAGCCTACCGCTCAACCATTAACGGGGTATTGCATTATTTTACAAATCACGGCGATGGTAATTTGCAAAGACTTTCCCCCGGTTTGATTCTATATGGTTCCGCAGGTCTTACCGACGCGAACTTACTGGCCGAAAAGATCAAATACAACCGTAGCGTGGGTATTACCGGCGAATCCTTCTTTTATGATGTTCCTCTCAATGATGAACGAATAAAACGTGTGATTCGCGCCATGTACCCCGGACCAGCAATTTTTCCTGATTTCTGAATTTGGTAACTGTTGGGTGTTTTTATGAAGAACCGGGAGTTAAGTATAGATGTTTTAAGAGGAGTAGCGATTGTTGGAATGGTACTTTCGGGTACCATTTCCCGCAATCCTGAGTTGCCCGCCTGGCTCTATCATGCACAGATAGCTCCGCCGGATTTTGCTTTTAATGCCGCTTTGCCGGGTATTACATGGGTGGATCTGGTGTTTCCGTTTTTCCTCTTTGCCATGGGTATGGCGTTCCCTTTTTCCATGAATGCTGCACTTGCACGGGGTGCTTCGGAAAAGAGTCTTATAAAAAAAATTGTACTGCGTTCTTTGAAACTATTTGTTTTTGCTGTCATGCTGGGGCACTTGTCGCCCTTTCATTATCCGCAGGACTTAGGCTGGGTGAGATACCTGATGGGACTGCTGGCTTTTGCCGGTTTTTTCCTTGCTTTTGCAAAATTTCCCCGCTGGAGCCATCACGAAAGCAAACTCAACCTCTCAGGATACGGGCTGCTTGTAGCCCTGCTATTTATCAGGTATTACGGGTTTGAACAAAGTTTTTCCGTTCACAGCAATGATATCATCATCCTGGTGCTGGCCAATATGGCCCTTTTCGGTGGAGTGATATGGCTGTTTACCCGCAAAAACTGGTATCTCAGGCTGGGCATTGTGGCCATCTATTTTGCCATTCGGCTTACCCATAGCGTCGACGATTCATGGAATCAGATGATCTGGAATTTCACCCCCTTCAAATGGCTGGGTGCCACATTTCCTGCATTGTATGAAGGTTTGTTAAGCATTGGAGTCGACCTGAAAAGAACCATCTTTTTCAATCCTGAATTTCTCAAATACCTCATGATAGTTATTCCGGGCAGCATTGCCGGGGACCTGGTTCTGGCAGGCATGCACGAGAAGGTTGCTTATGATAAAAAGTCTGGGGAGGCTGTATTTATCCTTTTGCCTTCCGTGCTGCTTGTCAACATTTGCCTTAACCTGTGGGGCCTGCTCAGCCGCAATCTTGACTTTGTCTGGATAATGAACATCGTTACGGTGATTGTGCTGTGGGTTTTGTCCCGGAAAGGAAATTTCAGAAGTATGAAGAATGCACGAAATCTCCTCATGTGGAGTATATTCTGGTTATTGCTGGGCTTGGTGTTTGAAGCCTGGGAAGGGGGAATAAAAAAGGACCATTCCACCCTGAGCTACTTTTTCCTCACCTCAGGGCTGGCAGGATTTTCTGTTTTGATTTTCAAAATGTTTGAACCTGTATTCAGACCCGGAAATTTATTGCACTTCAACGTGCTCACCGGAATGAACCCCATGCTGGGATATGTGGCTGCAGCCTACCTGGTGATGCCGGTATTGTATTTTGTGCAGATACTCCCCTGGATGGACCAATGGCATACACACTGGCACTGGCTGGGATTGCTGAGAGGAATTATCCTCACAGCGCTCATGATTGGAGTAACTGTTATAAGTGTGAAGAGAAGATATTACTGGAAAACCTGATTTTACAAACACCAGCAGCAAAGCAAAAACATAAGATTTAGAAAAACGATTGATTTACCTTTAAAAATTAGTTTGATGCATAAGTCCGTTTTATTTGTACTGTCCCTGTTTCTGCTGGCTTGCCAGTCCACCGAAACAAAAAAAGAAACCCCTCAGTATGTGCTGGGGTATAATGAGCCAGTGAAGGGAGTCTGGCTTACCAACGTGGCCAGCGATGCACTCTTTAGTCCTGAGAATGTGGCTGAAGCAGTAGAAAAGTGCCACGATCTGGGTATCAATACCATTTTTGTGGTAACGTGGAACAAGGCCCATACCATGTATCGGTCTCCCATCATGAAAGAACTGACAGGCTTTGAAATTGACCCTGAGCTTGATCCTGACAATGCCGGTCGCGATCCCTTGCAGGAGGTTATTGACGAGGCCCGCAAATATGGCATCAAAGTTATTGCCTGGTTTGAATTTGGTTTCTCCTCTTCTTACCTTGAGGACGGAGGTATCATCATCGAAAGAAATCCCCATTGGGCTTCGCTGGATGTAAACGGCAATCTCACCACCAAAAACAATTTCGAATGGATGAATGCGCTGGATACGGAAGTGCAGGACTTTATGCTTTCGCTTATCCTTGAGGTGGTTAACAATTATGATGTAGACGGTATCCAGGGCGATGATCGCCTGCCCGCCATGCCCAGCGAGGGGGGATACAATCCTGCTGTCATTGAGGCCTACAAAGAAGCCCATTTTGGAGAAGCACCCCCGGAATACCACAAAGATTTCAACTGGGTGCAATGGCGCGCTGAAATTCTCAATGACTTTATGAAACGTATTTATGAGGAAGTGAAAGCTGCCGATCCCAACTGCATCGTTTCCATGTCGCCCAGTATTTTCCCTTGGGCCAAAGAGGAATATTTGCAGGACTGGCCAACCTGGGTCAATTTTGGCTATGTGGATATGATTGTTCCACAGGTGTATCGTCGCGATATAGAAGCCTATACCCGCACCCTGGAAGCACAGCTGCGCTATGTGCTGCCCGAAAAAATGTACCAGTTTTATCCGGGTTTGCTGATTCGTGTGGGCGATGAGCAGCCCTCAAAAGAGTTTCTTACCCAAATGCTCGAAACCAACCGCCGGTTGGGCTTCGAAGGAGAAGTGCACTTCTTTTATGAAGGACTGCACAAGTATGAAGATATTTTAAAAAGTTTTTACCAGAAGTAAATCTTGTTAACTATGGAAACACTGCAGGCCATTGCACTATTGGTTGTGTTTATTGTTATTACCCTGCTCATGTCAAAAAGGATATGGCCGGCTTTGCTTGCCATGCCGGTGCTGGCAGTGGTTATTGCCCTGATTGCAGGCATTAAGCCTGATGATATTTTCCAGCATGTAATAGGCGAGGGGTCATTGCGTCTGGCAGAACCCATCATCATTTCCATGTTCGGAGGAATCCTTAGTGTAATGATGCAAAAAACGGGCATTGCCGAAGGATTCATCAAAAAAGGTGCTGAATTGTCGGGCGATAATCCGTTGGTGATTTCTGTGGTGATGTTCCTGTTCATTATGCTGCTCTTTACTACCCTGGGTGGACTGGGTGCTATGATTATGGTAGGTGCCATCGTGCTCCCAATTCTTACTTCGGTGGGAATCAGCCGGCTTACTGCAGCTGTAATCATGCTCATGGGCGTCAGCATCGGGGGTATGTTCAACGTGGGCAACTGGGCTCTCTATATGAATGCCCTCGGGCTTACCCAGCAGGAGGTAGTATCGTTTATCATGGTTCTTTTTGGGATTGTGTTCGCGGGCTCCATTACTTATATTATTATCCAGCTGTACCGCGATGGGTTCAACCTTTCCGTTAAAAACATTGTCAAGAGCCTGAGTTACCTGCTGTTGCTGGGAGGTTTGGTTTTTGGCGGCGTGTGGGCATTCGATAACATCGAGCTGAGCGAACAACTCACCCATACTTTCTCTGTTACAGGGCAGGTGATATATTATATTGCACTGGCCGGAATGGGACTGCTGTTTTTGCATTCAGTATACCGTGCATGGAGCCATCGCAATTTGCCCAAAAACCCCATGCACTGGTCTGCGATTTTTACCCCTATCATCCCCTTGATACTCATTTTGGTTTTCGGTGTGAATTTTTTGTCCGCCTTTATCCTGGGCATTGCCTATGCTTACCTGATTACTTATAAGCGCGATAATATCAGTACACTAATACGCTCACTCATTGAAGGTTCTGCCGTGGTTTTACCTGCGGTTATCCTGATGTTTGGTATCGGCTGGCTGCTGGTTTCAGTGATGGGGCCTCCCGACATGACCCGTGAATACCTCATGGCTACCTATGGCACAGATGTGTGGCCGGTGCGCGAACTCATGCAGCCTTTTGTTGCAAGGATTATTCCTTCCTCAGGTTGGATGTATGTCATCACCTTTACCGTGCTTGCCCCTCTGGCCCTTTATCGCGGACCACTCAATGTATGGGGGATGGGTTTTGGTATTGCATCGGTAATGATGGCAGCAGGAATGCCCGCAGGAGCCATCCTGGGGATGTTGTGGTCTGTAGGACAGGTGCAGGGAATTTCTGACCCTACCAACCTGCAGAATGTATGGATTGCCAACGAAATGAAAATTGATGTGCAGAAAATTTTGTACAACACCCTGCCCTTTTCATGGGTTTTTGCATTCCTGGGTTTGGTTGCGGCAGCTTTCATGTATTATTTATAGTGAATGGTTATGAGAAAAATAAAAATAGGAATTGATGTTGGTGGAACGTTTACCCATGCGGTAGCGGTAAATGTGGAAGATTTTTCCATCGTGGGCAAGGCTTGTGTCCCTACCACCCATACTTCTAAACAGGGCGTGGCAGAAGGGGTGGTTGCATCCATGCTTGTTCTTGTTAACGAGGCCGGCATTCAACCCGAAGAAATTATCCTGATTGCCCATTCCACCACACAGGCTACCAATGCCTTGCTGGAGGGAGATGTGGCCAAAGTGGGTATTGTTGCCCTGGGCAAAGGACTGGAGGGTACCATTGCAAGAAAACAGGCCTTCCTCAATGATATTTACCTGGCCCCGGGGAAACTGTTACCCGTATTTTTTGCCTATATCAACACTTCTGCCGGCGTTACACGCGAACAGGCCAAAGAGGTGATAGAGGATTTGCATAAACAGGGTGCACAGGTTATGGTGGCCACCGAAGCGTTTGGACCTGACAACAACCAGCACGAAAAACTGGTGGTGGAGGTGGCCGAAGAAATGGGTTTCATGGCCACGGCAGCTTGCGACCTGTCGCAGTTGTATGGCATCAAGGTGCGCACCCGCACGGCCATTGTCAATGCCAGCATGATGCCCAAAATGATCGAAACAGCCAACCTTACCGAAGAAGCCGTACGTCAGAGTGGCATCAAAGCTCCGCTGATGGTGATGCGCTCCGACGGAGGGATCATGGATATTACCGAAATGCGCAAACGCCCCATCCTTACCATGCTCTCGGGACCTGCCGCAGGTGTGGCAGCAGCATTGATGTATGCACGTATTTCCGATGGTATTTTTGTGGAAGTGGGCGGTACCTCTACCGATATTTCCGTCATCAAAAACGGAATGCCCCAGGTGAAAACTGCCCAGATCGGTAACAATCGCCTTAGCGTGAAAACCATTGATGTGCGCACCATAGGCGTTGCCGGTGGTTCGGTTCCCCGTATCGGAAACAACAAAGTTGTGGATGTAGGACCCCGAAGTGCCCATATTGCCAATCTTGCCTATTCAGCCTATGCAGAGCATGATGACTTTTCTGAAATTGAAATAGAGAAAATACAACCCAAACCCGGTGATCCTTCCGACTATCTGAAGATAAAAACAAAAGAAGGGGACTTTACCCTTACACCCAGTGCCGCCTCCTACTACCTTGGACTTGTAAAAGACACAGGGCACGGCGAAGCCAACATGAAGGCAGTAAAAAGTGCCATGGAAAACGTTGCCCGAAAATTCAATATGAAAGCAGCGGATTTGGCGGAAAGCATTCTGGAAAATACCTCTGTAAAAGTGGAGAAAATCATCAAATCCCTCATTCGTGAGTACAAGCTCGACAGGGATTTTGTAGTGCTTTACGGGGGTGGGGGTGGAGCCAGCGCCCTTGTGCCTCATGCTGCCCGATACATGAAAATGAAGCATGCCATCGCTCAGGATGCAGAAGTAATATCAGCCATCGGCGCTGCCATGGGTATGATTCGTGACACGGTGGAAAAAAGCATCTTCAACCCCACCGAAAACGACATCGTCCGAATCAGGCAGCAGGCCTCCGAATCGGTGATAAAAATGGGGGCAAAGCCTGAAACGGTAGAGGTACAGGTAGAAATTGACAATGCCAATAAAAAGGTGATTGCCATTGCCACGGGCTCCAGTGACCTTGCCGCCCGCGATGCTGCAAAAGATCTGGATGATAAGGGTTTGCAGGAAATTGCCAAAGAAGCTCTTAAGGCTTCTAACGGCCATATTGAAACTTTTGGAAAAACCAACCTGCTTTCTGTGGTGGGATATACCAAAACCATCAACCACTTTTTTGGCCTGATGAAAGAAACCCGCCAGCCGGTGGTGGTCATTTCCAGTGATGGCACCATCAAACGAAAGTTCGACGACGTTGTGCTGCGCAATTGTGAAGTAAATCAGGTAAAGAGACACATCACTGAGCTTATTGAAGAATTGCGTTCTTATGGCGATGGGGGTGAGCTGATGCCCGATGTATTCATCGTAGTGTCCGGAAAAATTGTCGATATGTCGGGCCTGATGGAGTTATCACAAATTCTTTCTTTGGTGGAATTTGATCTCAAAGACCTGGACCAGGAGGAACAGGCCATTGTACTTGCAACAAAAAAACGATAAGATATGTATCCTGAATTTGACAACATTATATGGGGTCCTTCCCTGGAAGGAATCCAAAAGGCCATTGAACTCAAACAATCAGGCAAAGAGGTTTTGCTGGCCGGTAAATTTGGTTTTCCCGGCGGGAAAGCCACGGAAGCGCTGGCCTCCCTCTTTCCGCTGGTCTATTTCAATGAGCCTGGGTTTAAGGCAGATTTTCTGAAAAATGTTGAAAGTCTGCAGTATGGCGTTTTGTTTCGCAATCAGCAATGGGTGCTTATGCACCCCGAAGCAGTGAAAAGGGTTTGCTGGCAGATGCTCAATGATAATAATGTGCAGCTGCTTTTCCATGTGTTACCCCTGGAAGCAGACCTGGGGAGCAATCCCCGCATGGAGGTGTTTGGACGGGAAGGGAAATTCTCTCTTTCTGCATCAGAAATCTCTGATTTATCGGATGATCGCTATCTGGATAACCTTCTCAACAAAGAAGAGAAGAAGTCTATCATTATCAACAGCTTCTTTTCCGATCCGTTGCCGGCAGACTTTCCCGGCTTCCAAATCATACGTCGCTTCGAAACTCCTATTGGTCAATACATTTCGGTTTCCGTGAAAAATGTAGCTTCCGGAGATGTAGAACGCGCTTTCAACCGCGAACTCGACCGCCTCTCCAAAGAATCCTGGAAAAAACACCAGGCAAGAATACTGATGGTGCCGGTGTATCCGGAAATTAAGTAGCAGCGATCAGCAGCGACCCCCGCTGAGCGGAATTTGTAACCGACCGCAGGGAGCTCAATGAAGTTAATTCCGCTCGAAACACAGTTGAATTTGTAATTCAACAATTGAAAGCAGAGCTTCAAAAGAAGAAATATAAGAAATGATTTTGAAAAACATAAGCGTCAATAAAAAGGATTGGAGTTTTGGATAATTACAAATTATCCGGTGTTCAAAGCGGCATTGCAACCGACCGGAGGGAGCTCAACGAAGTTAAATGCCGCTTAGCAGCATTCTATAACGCTCAGCAGCGGTCTTCCGTCTCTTTTAACTTAAAAACAACAAACAAACATGAACCCAATTTTTAGCAAACTAAAAAACCAACTCATCGTCTCCTGCCAGGCAGAGGGCGATTCGCCATTCAACAATCCGGAGGACGTGGCCAAGTTTGCTGTATGTGCAGAGATGGGTGGTGCGGCGGCCATTCGTACCGAGGGTGTTGAAAAGGCAAAGGCTATCAGGGAAAAAGTTGGGCTGCCGCTCATCGGGCTGGTGAAATCCGAATTTGAAGATGGATACGTAAGGATCACCGGCAGCGAAAAAGATGTGCAGGATTTGATGGATGCAGGTTGTGACATGGTGGCCATTGATGGCACTTTTCGCCAGCGCGAAGGAATGACCGGGCCGGAATTTATCCGTGCCATGAAAGAAAAACACCATGTGCTTATCATGGCCGATATTGCCACCTTCGAAGAGGGCCTGGCATGTGCAGAAGCCGGTGCCGACTGCCTGTCAACTACCCTGAGTGGTTATACACCGGAAACGAAAGGAACGAATACATCAGCACCCAACTTTGCATTGTTGCAACAACTTACCGATCACTTTTCAAACCGACTGCCTGTGATTGCCGAAGGGCGTTTCAATACCCCTGAACTGGCAGCGCAGGCCATAGAAACGGGTGCCTGGGCCGTGGTCACTGGCACAGCCATCACCCGTCCGCAAATAATAACAAAATGGTTTTACGATGCTATTAAGAAATGAATATGATGTAGTAGTGGCAGGTGCCGGAATTGCCGGTATTTCTGCTGCAGTAAAAGCCGGGAGTCTCGGCTGTAATGTATTGCTTATCGAGCACTATCCTTTCCTGGGTGGGATGTCCTCCGCCGGAATGGTCTCGCCTTTTATGAAATCCATGTCGGGCGATAAAGACCTGGTGCAGGGCATTTACAAAGATGTGGAAAAAGGGATGCGCAACATGGGAGGGATGATCGACAATGGTTTCTATTCCTGGGCCTTCCGTTCTGTGGCCAATCAGCTGCTGGGTGATGCCAACGTGGAAGTGGCATACAATACGGATGTGGTAGGTGCAGAGGTGGAAGATGGAAGAATTACCTATCTTACCATTGCTACGGCATATGGTGTTTCGCGCCTGCATGCCCGGCAGTTTATTGATACTACCGGCGATGCACAACTGGTGGCACTGGGCAGCTTCCCCTGGCTCAAAGGAGATGAAAAAACCGGCAAGCTGCAGGCCCTCACCTTGTTCTTCCGTATGGGAGGCATTGATGTGGAAAAAACTGCTGAATATTCAAAGCAGCACAAAGAGGATTTCCTCCCCTGGATGGATTTCAAATACGACTTCAGCAGGATCATTTCCATTGCAGGCTATACCGGGTTGATTAAGAAAGCCAAGGCCGAAGGGCGTTTCCCTGACGATGTGGATTATGTTTTCTTTACCACTCTGCCCGTATCGGGTGAAGGGGCTTTCAATACTACCAACATCCTGGGCATTGACCCTTCCACTTCGGGTGCTCTAACAGAAGCGGAGAATATAGGACATCAGCAGGTAGCGCAGGTAGTGGATTTTCTCAACAAAGATGTGCCCGGATTTGAAAAGGCCTATCTCATTGATACCGCCGTACAGGTGGGAGTGCGCGAAACGCGCAGGGCGGTGGCGCAATACATGATGACCGGTGAGGACATCCTCAATGCCGCCAAATTCGATGATGTGGTAGCAAGGGGTTGCTATGGAGTAGATATTCATGGTCAGAAGGACGAAGAAAGCCGCATGGATGATCTGGAAGAAGGGGCGTGGTATGATGTACCGCTGCGGTCGCTCAGGGTAAAAGACGCTGAAAACCTCATGGTGGCAGGTCGTTGCATTGGTGCTACGCGCGAAGGTCACGCTGCTCTGCGCATCCAGCCCACTGCGTCAGCCACCGGAGAAGCCTGTGGTGCAACAGCAGCGTTGGCAGTTAAATTGAACACCACCCTCGACAAGGTACCCTATGAGAAGATAAGGGAGCAGCTCTTAAATAATATTGACTGAAAAAGAAGCTCGTTTTGATATAGATACCCAATGACCGTTCAATGGTTCTGGTACAGTGAAAAAAGGAAACTAATGGGAAAAAGTAAAATACAATTTGGTACAGATGGCTGGCGCGGTGCTGGACGGTGAGGCGCAGGCGCTGGCCGGAGCGGCGGACGAGGTA
>SLPR01000557.1 GCA_007131895.1 Bacteroidales bacterium
CATGCAGGAACCAGCGCTGAGCGGAATTTAACTTCGTTGAGCTCCCTCCGGTCGGTTGTAATTCCGCTCTTTTGCTGCCCAGAACCCGTCAGGGTATGACTACAGTTCATCCAATTTCCGCTCATAGCTGCTGGTGGCGGGGCCACTTCCAGTGACCCCGCCACTATTTTTGGTGCTGAGTCCAGCTTACTTCCTGTTCCTTACAACTTTAGTGGCGGGTGAGCTGTAGTCACCCCGTCACCACACCTGGCGGAACCGCTTTAACTGCATGACCTTCCCCCATCTTCCGTCCTCCGTCTCCTATCTCCTATCTTCCGTCTCCCGTCTCCAGTCTCTCGTCTCCCACTCCATACCCCCATCAAAATAAATCCCCCCCTTCATGTAACAATTCCCCCCATTTGCCGACTAACTTTCATGTTATGTTTTCACTCCAAATATTTTTCATGTATGATAGAAGTCCGCAACTTATCCAAAGAGTTTCCTTTAAGCAAAAAGCAGCGTGACGAGCTGGGCATAAAAGACAAGAACCTGAAGGTGCTTCACGACGTAAGCTTCGAATGCAAGCCGGGCCGGGTGTACAGCCTTCTGGGGCCCAATGGTGCAGGAAAAACCACCACGCTGCGAATCATCGCAACCATCCTCAAAGCTACCTCGGGCACAGTAAAAGTAGCAGGGGTTGATTTGAACGAAAATCCCTCTTCTGCAAGAGCGAAAATGGGTTTCCTTACCGGCACCACAGGCCTCTACGAACGCCTTACCCCCAATGAAATGATCCGCTATTTCGGACATCTCAATGGTATGGAAAACAGGCTGCTGGAAGATCGGAAAGAACGTTTGTTCGACCTGCTCAACATGCACGAGTTTGCCAACAAACGTATCGGCAAACTTTCTACCGGGATGAAACAAAAGGTGAGCATTACCCGCACCATGATCCATGACCCCGAAGTGGTGGTGTTTGATGAACCCACATCCGGACTGGATGTCATCACCGCCAAAAACATCATCGAACTTATCCGCGACTGCAAGGATCAGGGCAAAACAGTAATCTTTTCTTCCCATATCATGAGTGAAGTGGATTTGCTGTGCGACGACCTGGGCATCATCCACAACGGAAAACTCCTCTACAATGACACCATGGAAAATTTCCGCAAACAAATGGTAACCGATAACCTTACTGAGGAATTTATTCATATTGTTACGCAAGGCGAAAAAGCTGAAGCTATCTGATGCAGTGGGTTTAACCCCATGCCACAGGATTTTAATTTCCTTTTTTTGTTTCAAAAAAACTTCAACACCTATGTTCAAAAATATATTTACCATTTTCATGAAAGAAGCCCTTGACACCCTGAGGGACAAGAGAACCATCATCATCATGGTGCTGGTTCCTGTATTGGTTTTTCCCATCATTTTCATTGCCTCCAGCAGGTTGCAGATGTCGGTGATGGAGAGAGAGCAGGAAAGAACCGTAAAAATCGGATTTGTAAGCAAAGACCGTGACGGCCAGCTGGAGGAATTTTTCCGGGCACAGGAACGCATGGAATTGATTATCATCGAGGACGAAGCGGAACTGGAGAGCCTGGTGCGCAGCGACAGTATTCTCTACGGACTTTATATCCCTGAAGGTTTCGGACAGGCAATTGAAAATCTGGAATCCACCTCGGTGAGTCTCTACTTTTCCGGCACCCGCATTACAGGGAAAGAAAGAATAGACCGCATTTTATCGGCATTTGAGAAGAAAGTGGTGGAGCACAGGCTGGAAGAGCAGGGTCTGTCAGAGTCATTCATTAAACCCTTCCGCACAGAGTCGGTCAACGTAGCCACCGGCCAGGAAATGATTGGCAAGTTGGCAGGCGGTTTTCTCCCCTACCTGTTTATCATCTTTTGCTTTACCGGCGCCATGTATCCTGCCATCGACCTGTTTACGGGAGAGAAAGAACGTCGCACCATGGAAACCCTGCTCACGGCACCGGTTTCACGCATTGAAATCCTCATCGGCAAAATGTCCGTGATAGCCCTTACCGGTCTTATCTCTGCCCTGCTGGCTGTGCTGGGTCTGTTTGTAGGGCTTCAGGTGTCCGCCGGACTCCCCGACTTCATCATGTCGGTGGTAATGGGTATTCTCACCCTTAGTTTCGTGCTGCTGCTCATGGTCATGCTCATTCCTTTGTGCATCTTTTTTGCAGGGTTGCTGGTGCCGCTTACCATTTATGCCAAAACCTTCAAAGAAGCCCAGAGCATTGTTACACCCCTTACCTTCCTGATCATCATTCCCGCCGCACTGGGTCTGATTCCCGGCGTAGAATACACTGCCATTACCGCACTTATACCTATTGTAAATATCACCCTGGCCACCAAAGAAATCATTGCCGGAACCATCCACATTCCCCACTATTTAATGACTGTGGCTTCGCTTATAGGACTGGCGGCGGTTTCAGTGTTGTTTTGTGCCAAATGGTTTGGCAAGGAAAGTAATATTTTGAGGTAACAGGAAGTAGTGTCCGGCATAAATGTAACAGTAAGCTTTAAAAGCTACAAGACCAGGGGCTGACATGGATGACTATGAACAGATCACAAGTCCTGCTCCACCGGAAACCCAGTTTATTCAGGAGGCTGGCGCAGGGTAGCGGAGGGTTATGGCTTTCCTCTTTGCCGGCGGCAAACATTTTCCGCGTTTCTATCCTGATCAGCGGCAAAGAGCCCTCCTGGTCTGAGGTTTACAAGATGATGCGGGAGAAGTAGAGGGTGGATTTCCCCTTCAGCGCTCCCGGAAATCTATTGAAACTGGCAAACGGATACTCTTGAATACGACACAAAACACTGCCAATTAGAAAGCAACGGTTTGAGATAGTAACGGGGCCAGCGGTCCCGAATGTAGATAGAATCCAATCGATGCTATCTCAAAAGGGCGCTGCGAAAACATTCACTGCAATGAAAACTTGTCGTGACAGCGCAACGGCAAAACAAACCATTCAGCGAATCAACTAAACCTAATTCAACACCAGGTAAACCACAAACCCAATAATAAGCAACAGCGAAAACGCCACATGGGTGAGCACCGTAAATTTCGCCCCCACCTTGATTTTATCTGCATCATTGTGCTCCTTTAAAATGATAGAAGCTGCTTTGGGAAAAATAAACACATACGGTATCAAAGGCAGCAAAAAAGGCCAGCTGCTGCCCGGATAAAAAAGGAAAAGCACCAGCATATTGGCCACAATCCCCAGTTGTACCAAAAGGTAAACAACCGAAGTAACCCTCGTACCCATGCGGCTGGCCACACCATGCTTCCCTCCTGCCTTGTCGGCATCCAGATCGATCATCTGTCCGGCCAGCAATATGGAAGAGGTACTTAATCCCGTGGCAGGCATCAGCATCAACACCATGGGATGAAAGGCAATCCCCTGCCCTACTGCGGCAATGAGAATGGCCATAGGACCAAAGGCGAACCAGACGGAAATTTCACCCCATCCCCTGTAGGCCAGCTTGAAAGGCGGTGCAGTATAATATTTACTGAAAAACGCGGAAAGGAGAAACAACCCCCACAAAAGCGGCCACAACTCGCGGTCTATGAGAGGTGTGAGGGCAATGGTACCCACCAGCGCCATGACCAGTCCCATACGCGCCAGGAAATACATCTTTCCCATCAGCTCAGGGTTATCAAGCAAAACACCCGAGCCACCGCTGGCCTCGTTGCGGTGCACGTTCACCTTGTCGGTGCCCTGGATGGTATCGTAAATATCGTTGTAAACATTGGTGG
>SLPR01000119.1 GCA_007131895.1 Bacteroidales bacterium
AGAATTGAGAAAAACGAATGGGTTTTCTTATATAGCCACGGGCCATCACAAAGATGACCATTCGGAAACAGTGTTGATCAATATGGTCAGAGGAACTGGCCTGAGCGGACTCCAGGGAATAAGAAAAAAATGGGGGCATATCATCAGGCCTCTGTGGGATTTTACCCGAAAAGAAATCAGTCAATATTGCAATGAGAGTGAAATTCAATACAGGGAAGATACGACGAATATGGAAACAAACTATATCCGTAATAAAATCAGGCACCAGGTTATACCCCATTTAAAAGAAATCAATCCTTCCTTTAATGATAGCATGGTTAAACTTTCCTCCATTGCTGAACAAACCGGCGAGTTATTGCATTACTTGTTGGAAAAGCAATTTGAACTCTTTGTAAAGAAAAAGGAACAAAAATTGTGGATTGAAATCAATCGGCTACAGCTTTTACCTTGTGCTTCATTGGTTTTGTATCATTTATTAAATCCATATGGATTTCAGGGGGCAGTGGTGGATGAAATTATTGGTTCCCTGGCAGGACAGCCGGGGAAGAAGTTTTTTTCCGCCAGCCATCTTTGCTTGCGCGACAGGGAATATCTGATGGTTTCTCCTTTGGAACAAAAGGCGGACTTCCAACAAATACCAATTGATAAGCTTGCCGGGGAAGTGAGTTTCCCTGAAGGGAAATTGCAATTGTTTTTACATGAAGCGTTTCGCATTGAGCAAATAAAAAAGGAACACAATGTTGCCTTTCTGGATGCTGAGAAGCTTCAATTTCCCATCACATTGCGCACCTTAAAAGAGGGAGATTATTTTTACCCTTTTGGTATGTCAGGAAAAAAGAAATTGAGTGACTATTTTGTTGATGAGAAAGTGCCTCTTACAGGAAAGCAAAATAAGTGGTTGTTGTGCATTGGGGAAGATATTGTTTGGGTAATTGGCATGCGCACGGATGAAAGATACAGAATTACCCAACCAGTTTGTAAAGCATTGGAGGTAAAATTTATTCCTCATTTGAAATGAAACGCTTAAATTTGCACTGCCAATAAAGTTCATGCATGTTTATATTTAAATTAATATATATTTTAACGGGACTTCTTATTCTTTCTAATTAAAATAAGAGAAAAATACAATATGAGTAAAAAAACTAAAATGGCAGGATTGTTAAGCCTGCTGATTATGCTGGCAGGGATACTGCCACTGAAAGCACAGATTCTTGAACCAGTAACATGGAGCTTTTCTCAGGAAAAGGTTTCAGAGAATACCTATGATGTTAAGTTTACAGCCCATTTAGATGAAGGCTGGTCTATCTATGGCCTTGATGTGCCTCCCGGAGGGCCTATTCCTACCGCTTTTGAATTTAATAAAGCTGAAGGCTTCCGGTTCGTGAATGAAATGCAGGTACCAGCTGCAGAGGTTAAATTTGATCCCAACTTTGACATGGACATCTCCATGTATTCTGATCGTGAGGTTACCTTCTACCGCACGGTTGAGGTGCTATCTCCATCGCCTGTTAAGGTTACCGGCGAACTTATGTTTATGTGCTGTGATGCAACATCTTGTTTGCCTCCTGATTATATAGAGTTTGCATTTAACCTGCCCGGACGAACCGAAGTTGCTGCCCGGCAAGCGGTTCAGGAAACCCCTGGAGTTGAAGATGAGGCTGCAGCAGAAACTGATGATTCAGAAATAGACGATGAAGCTTCCGTTGAGCCCCTTGAAAATCAAATTGTAATATACACTCCGGACGAGGAATCAGAAACGGGACGTTCTTTCTGGGGGATGTTCATTACAGGAATTCTGGGAGGATTGCTTGCGCTGCTTACCCCTTGTGTATTTCCCATGATACCTTTAACCGTGAGTTTTTTTCTGAGGAATTCTGAGAACCGGACTCGCGCCATTCGCGATGCTTTATTTTATGGTTTTACTATTGTTTTCAGTTATGTAGTATTAGGATTGGCCATCAGTATGATTTTTGGTGCTGACACTCTCAATGCCCTGGCAACAAGTCCTGGCTTTAATATTTTCTTTTTTGTATTGCTGATATTCTTTGCTGCTTCATTTTTCGGAGCCTTTGAGCTTACCATGCCCGCAAGCTGGACCAATGCGCTGGATAGCAAGGCCGACAAAACAGGTGGACTGATTGGTGTTGTGCTGATGGGTTTTACTTTTGTATTGGTTTCATTTTCATGCACCGGCCCAATAGTTGGAACTTTATTGGTTGATGCAGCCACAGGAGGCAATGTATTTGGCCCTGCAGTTGGGATGCTTGGTTTTAGCCTTGCACTTGCTATACCATTCAGTTTGTTTGCTGTTTTTCCCACCGCTCTGAAGTCACTTCCCAAATCCGGAGGTTGGATGAATGCGGTGAAAGTAGTTCTGGGCTTCATTGTGCTGGCTTTTTCACTGAAATTTCTTGCTACTGCCGATGCTGTTGCGCAATGGGGAATCCTGGATCGGGAAGTATTTATAGTTCTCTGGATTGCTATTTTCCTCTTAATGGGCCTGTATCTTATTGGCAAAATTAAATTTGCTCATGACAGTGATTTAAAATACATGAGTGTTCCTCGTTTGATGCTTGCCATTGCATCATTTGCTTTTATGTTTTATTTAATTCCGGGATTGTGGGGAGCACCTTTGAAGGCTGTAAGCTCATTTCTTCCTTCTCCGGTTACACAAGACTTTGACCTTAGCAGGGGTGTTGCCGCTGCTGCTGCCCATACATCGGATATTTACGTTGGCGAAAGTGTAAAAGCAGGTCCTCACGGTTTGCTGGCTTTTACCGATTATGAAGAAGGATTGGCCGCTGCCCGCAAAGCCGGAATGCCCGTATTTCTGGATTTTACAGGACTGGGATGTGCCAACTGCCGCAAAATGGAGGCAGGAGTATGGTCAGATACAAGAGTTCAGCAAATGCTGTCCAATGATTTTGTGAAGATATCATTGTACGTGGATGACCGCACTGCGCTGCCCGAAGACGAACAATTTGTTTCTTCGGCTCTTGGTCGCGAACGTACCATTCGAACCGTAGGGCAGAAATGGAGTGTGTTTCAGGCTGAGAGATATAATATGAATACTCAGCCCTACTATGTTATCCTCAATCATGATGAGGAAATGCTTGCCCCTCCAAGAGGCTACGATCTCAACATTGAAAGGTATATTGAGTTTCTTGAGGAAGGGAAAAGTAATTTTATACCCTAAGACCACACAAATAAAATAACGGATTAAAAAAGAGCCTTTCTTCATTATGATAGAGAAAGGCTCTTCCTTTATGTTTTATCAATGGCATGAGGTTTCAAAAAAAGGTTCTCTTTAGTATATTCTTATACGGGGAGTTTAAAGCTTGTATAAAACAGACTTTATTCTGTTTTTAACTCATATTGAAACACTCTTTTTTCGTCTCTGCCCGTCACATACATTTTGCTTTCATCTGCACTAAAACTTAAACCACGCCCTTGTTGGGTTTCGTTGCTAATGTTAAAGGTGCCGAAAAATGTGGCAGTTGAAATCTTCCAGGGAGTTTGCAGATTATACTGAAGCACTTCATTTCTTTTTGTATCCAGCAACATCATTATTTTACCATCATAAAGAAATTCAATTCCCCTTAGTTCTTCCTGCTGATCATTTATGTCGAGGGTGTAGGTGAGCATACCCGATGACACCTCCCATGGGGTTGAAAGTGTAACCTCAAATATGGCTTCTGCATCTCTGTCATCAATAAAAAGAATCGTACCATCAGGCTTGAAGTCAATGTCATGACCGCGGATAACAAAATGACTATAGTCGGTGTTTACACCCTTTGACATTGTGCTTAAATCCCACGGGCTATCCAGTGTGAATGTCCAGATACTGGTACGGTCAAATACCCACATTTTTTGGCCGTCATCCCGGATATACAGGCCATGCTGATTTTTGCCGGGTATCTCCACTGCCATTACAAATTCTGCACTGTTTATTTCCCAGGGTTTGGTGAGGGCATACATAGCCACATTGTTGCTGTACCTGCCTGTAATAAAAAACAGTGTGCCATCGGAATTCCAGCATGTGGCAAGCGGATTGTCTGTATCAGAAGTGATTTCAAGATATTGCCCGCCATAACTGACGTTTAAGAAATGCTTGTTTGCTGGATCATTTGCGCTTTGAAGGCCTTGTTGCGGGTATACTGATGAAGCTGAAAAGGGAGTTATTCCTGCCAGCAACAAAATTGTGAAAACTAAACGAGTTAATGTAGCTCTGCGTAAAGCTCTTATTGAAAGGAAAAAATGGCAGGATTTTTCTTGTTTTGTGGTGACAGGGGTATCACATTTGTTAATAAACCGGAGTTCGAATGGGGTTACTTGCCAGCTCTTCTTCATTTTTTCAGTATTATCATCAGGGGAATCCCCTTTATTGGGTTCTTTTAAAATGAATTATTGATAATAGTACTTTCAGAAATACAGTTGAATTTTTTACATTCCTGGTTGACGAATGTTTTTAAATATATGACTACAAAGATGCACTAAATATGTAAAAAACAAAATAAAAATTGAGTTTGTTTGTATTACGAAACTGTTGTCCGGTTAAAATTTCGGGGTCTTTCGCTACGCTATACATGACAGGGTATTCAGGACCTTTGGAAAGGGGAGGGATTGGATGCAGCGAAGCCATTACTGCACCAGTCTTTTACTTCCATTTTCATTTCTATGTATCCAGAATCTGTCAACCAGCTGCCCCCCGGTGTCAACAGCATCCAGTCTGATACTGTTTTGTGAAACATGTACTATCTGGTAAACCTGTGTGTTTTCTCTCGACCGGGTAATCCATTGGTGGCTTCTGTCTGCATCCATCATTTCTGATCCTGCAACAGAAATTACATAAACCGGTAATTTGCTTTCTCTTTGAGGGTCAGGATTAAAGCCCCTGGCATATACGTGGTCATGACCCTGAAGCACCAGATCAACCTTATATTTCTCAAGGACTGGCAAAATATATTTTTGAAGCAATTCATTGTGCCTTCCTTTTCGGGCTGTGAAAACAGGATGATGCATTACTACAGTCAGCCAGGGTTGTCTGTTGCCGGCAAGCACCCGCTCCAACCAGCGCAATTGCCGGTGAAAAAGATCATCTGAAACAATGTCATCATGGTTCAGGTATATTTTCCCATTTTTATTGCCTGAAGGGAAATGAGTGTATAGTGTAACAATGCGCATGCCGGGATAATCGAAATAACAAGAGAGGTTTTCCATTCCCGACGGACCATTTGGGGGTAGATTAAAAGATCCGTTCCATTGAGGGAAAAGCATGCTCTCACGGGTTCGTTGTAGTTGTCTGTGTTCACCCTCTCCAGGTACTGCAATGGAAGGGGTTTGCTGAAACAACCAGTTTCCCGAATAAAACCACTCTCCCCATGCGTCATCGGTTGCATTGCTGTTTACCATATCTCCTGAGTGTACCAGAAATTTTGCATCCGGATAGTTAATGGCAGCATGCCTGAATACCCTTGGAGCATATTCCCTTATGTTTTTCTTAATATCTCCGAAATACAAAAAACGAAAAGATTGAAAAGTAGAAGGAGCAGTAATTGCGTTAAACCACTCTGAGCGATAAGCATCATTCCCAACACGAACCATGTAATCGGTTTCTGGTTTCAATCCACTAAGGGTCGCTTTGAAATAATGGTCGTGGATGTTGTCATACCTTACCTGATGAACTGTTGCCGTTTGAGTGAAGGTCTCCTTATCTAATCCCAAATTGGAATTTACAACTTTATATTCAACAAAACCATTGATAATGTCTCCTGATGTTCTCCAGGAAAGGTTGATTTGCGTTGCAGGATCCTCCGATACACTTTGAAAAATCCTGTCAGGCCATACTGAAGAATCATAAATCCTTTGCATGACAGGAACAGGAGATACAAAATCAAAACTTTCCTTTGGAGATGAAGAACAGGCTGCAAAAAGGAAAATTACAACGGCATTGATAATCAACGCAGGTCTTTGCTTCATATTAAATAATTAAGCGGTTGGAAAGATTTATGCCACCAATGATTGCTAAACGGCTCAATTGTTTTGGATCCCAAATCAGAGCATCAGATTAAACCTTTCAAAAGAATGCAGGAGGGAGAGGTCTGAATTCTTCATTCATTTGTCTTTGTGTTGCTGTGTTTTAGCGAAACTAATGTATGAAAAATATTTTACAAACCATGTTAAAAATGGATATAATCTGCGAATTGTTGAAGTCAATTAGCTAAGGAGTATCTTCTGAAAGAGTTTAAATATACCTTGTAAGCTCATTTATAGCTATCCAGGCCATCAACCCCATCCCGGTTTCAAGGACTTTTTCGTCAATGTTGAAGGTTGGGGTATGTACATTGGAGGTAATACCGCCCTGTTCATTGCGTGTGCCAAGACGATAGAAACATGCCGGAATTTGTTGCGAATAAAAAGCAAAGTCCTCTGCAGTCATTGACAGGTCAAGATTCACAATATTTTCTTCACCCAGGTAGGATGAAGCATATTGACGGAAATTTTGGCTAAGAATTTCATCGTTTTTCAGAAAAGGATACCCTTCCTTAATTTCCACCTCGCAATTTCCTCCCATGCTTACGGCCACTCCTTGTGCAATAGTTCGGATTTTTTGGTGAGCCTCGGCTCTCCATTCTTCATTGAAGGTCCGTATAGTGCCGTCCAGTCTGACTTCATCAGGGATAACATTCATCCGGCCTTCTCCGATAATTCTTCCAAACGACAAAACGGTAGGAATCCACGGGGTATTGTTGCGACTTATAATTTGCTGAAGCGCTACAACAATATGTGAGGAAATCAACACAGGATCAATGCATAAGTGGGGAGTTGCAGCATGCCCCCCTTTCCCTTTTACCGTAAGGTACACTTCGTCAGTGGAAGCCATATAGATACCTTTGCGGATTCCTACTTTGCCTGCTTCAATCTGAGGAGCCACGTGTTGTCCGAAAATTCCTGCTGGCACAGGGTTCTTAAGAACACCTTCCCCGATCATCAAACTTGCACCCCCCGGATAGCTTTCTTCTGAGGGCTGAAAAATTAACCTTATGCTACCACCCCAGTGCTCACGGGTATTTTGAAGGATTTTTGCAGCTCCCAGCAAAGAAGCCATATGCGCATCGTGCCCACAGGCATGCATTACACCAGTATTTACAGACTTGTAAGGTAGGTTGTTAGCTTCGGTTATGGGAAGCGCATCCATGTCGGCCCGGAGAGCAATCATTACGGATCCGGCTTTCTTGCCCTGTATGTGTGCTGAAATGCCTGTATTTGCAATACCGGCCTGAAATCCTATTCCATATTCCCTGAGCTTTTGCTGTATAAACCCTGAAGTCTTATGCTCCTGCATGGAGAGCTCCGGATGCTGATGGAAATGCCTCCTAATCGATTGAATTTCGTAATAATAAGATGCTGACAGCGCTTGTATTTTCTCTTTTAATGACTCCATGGCAGCGACAGTTAGGGAATTTAAAGTTGATGGTATATAAAATGTAAAGATAAAGAAATTCGTAGTTTTTGTATTGTCTCTTTTCTTCAGGGGTCTTTGGTTTGAAAAAAATCCGTAGGTTTGCCATTGAAAAAATTCAAACAAATTACAGCCCATGTTACAGATTAAAATACTTCCTTTCAACCCATTTCAGGTAAATTGCTATGTCCTTTATGATCAAACCGGTGAGTGCATAATAATCGACGCTGCTTGCTATGGACAACAAGAACAAGCAATACTGAAAGGGTTCATTCAGGAGCAGAATCTAAAGCCGGTGTTGCTTGTAAATACCCATTGCCATATCGATCACATTCTGGGGAATAATTTTGTTGCAGAAAACTGGTCGTTGAAGCCTTTGATCCATAAAGATGGAATGGAATTTTTGACCAATGCTGTTGAGTATGGTCAAACATTTGGTTTTGAAATTGATAAGCCGGTGATGCCGGAGGAGTTTCTGAGCGAAGGACAAATATTGCGCTTCGGAAATCAGGAGTTGCAGGTTCTTGAAACGCCAGGGCATGCTGCCGGAAGTGTCTGTTTGTATCACCAGGAAGAAAAATTCGTAATTGCCGGCGATGTATTGTTTTACAACAGTATTGGACGTACGGATTTGCCCACAGGCAACTTTGAAACCCTTGTTAAGAGTATCCAGTCTAAACTTTTTATTTTGCCGGAAGAAACAAAGGTGTATTGCGGCCACGGGCCTTCAACCTCTATCGGAGAAGAGAAAAGAAGCAATCCTTTCCTGAAATAAACCTGTTAGCCAACACTGTTTACCCAGCTTGCAACTTCATGGGCAGAAATGTCATTCATGCACCTGAAATGTTTTTTCGGACATGCATTGTACCCAATCTTGCTGCAGGGTCTGCATTTTAGATCTTTGATTTCGAATATACGATTGGGAATATGTTTCTGGTTTTCGGGGTAATAAGGATACATGCCCAGCTCAGGTACCGTGTTGCCCCAGATGGAGGCCATGGGCTTGCTGAAGGCTGCCGCAATGTGCATCAGGCCGGTGTCATGACTGATAATGGCATGGGCTTGCTCTACAAGAGAAGCGGATGCATTGAGCGAATATTTTCCACAAGCATTGAATACCTTCCCTGGTAATTCTGATTCAATATGATCACCGGCATCAGCATCTTCAGGGCCTCCCAGCAAAATGACGGGTTTATGAAGTTTGCTGCATATTTCAATGATTTTATCTGCGGGCAGTCGCTTGGTGGCATATGTTCCTCCAATCACGAAACCGACATATCCATTCCTGTAGGGAGCCGGCAATGATTGCAAACTGACTTTTTCTTTTTCGGGGATAAAAAAATCAAGGCCCTTACCGTCGTTTTCTATTTCCAGGGCGCGGGCAGCATCCATCAATCTGTCAACAATGTGACCCTGAGGCATGCGATCAATTTTGAAAGTGGTAAGCAGCCATTTCTCTATATTGAGTTTGTTAAAGGCTTGTGAAGGCTTTCCCAGGGCCCTTTTTACCCGCATTGACCTGAGGTTGTTGTGAAGATCAAGCACAAAATCGTAGTTTTCCTCTTTCAGTTCTCTGATGGTGGTCTTCAGATCATCCTCGTAGGCAATAACCTTGTCAAGGTAAGGATAACCGGCAGTGAAAGAGGTGAATGATTTCTTTGTCAGTAAGTGGGTGACAAAATTACGGGAAGGGTTGTTTTTTAAACACCTCAGTACAGGAGAACAAAGAATAATGTCTCCGATTGAACTGAAGCGTATAACCAGAATTTTAAATGGCTTTGTATTGGACATATTTCAGGAATGCAGAATTAAAGGCTGTAAAATTAAAAAGATTTAGGCTTTCAGAGCCTCCCTGTCAGTAAAAAGAGTTATGAAGTTTTGTTTACAGATCGATTTTTTGATGCTACCTAAGTGTTTAAGTAATTGAATTGTTGATGGTTGCCATGTCAAAAAAAGATAATTGTTCTTTGAATCTTTGGTGCTTATGTAAGTTTCAATTATATTTACACGTTGCAAAAAAAAACATCAACTTTAAAATAGAATCAATTTATGGGAAAAGTATTAGGTCATCTCCAGCCCCAAAGGGTGTGGGAGTTATTTGAAGAAATTTGTGGTATCCCCCGTCCATCCAAAAAGGAAGAGAAAATCATTGGTTGGCTCATTGATTTTGCAAAAAAAAATAATCTGGATTATCGGCGTGATCGGGTTGGAAATGTTGTGCTGAGTAAACCCGCAAGCCCGGGATATGAAAAAAAGAAAATGCTGGTGCTGCAGGGGCATGTGGATATGGTTTGCGAAAAAAATGCCGATGTAACGCATGATTTTGACAAGGATCCCATTCAACCGTTTATTGATGGAGACTGGGTGAAAGCCAAGGGGACCACTCTTGGAGCGGATAATGGCATTGGAATGGCATTTCAGCTGGCTATTCTTGAAGATAAAGACCTTGAACACGGACCGCTGGAATGTTTGTTTACAGTGGACGAAGAAACCGGGCTTACCGGTGCCTTCGGGCTCGAACCCGGATTTTTGAAAGGGCGCATGCTGCTTAATCTTGATTCAGAGGATGATACTGAGCTTTGTATCGGTTGCGCCGGCGGTTTGGATACACTGGCCACATTTAATTATGAAAGGGTAAATAACGAAACAGATCATATTGCTTTTAAAGTTTCTGTAAGTGGATTGAAGGGTGGTCATTCGGGAGATGATATCAATAAGGGGAGAGCGAATGCCAATAAGATTCTGGCCCGTATTTTATGGAATTGCGAGCGAATGTTTGAAATGCGTTTGGCCCAGATTGATGGGGGAATCCTGCGCAATGCCATTGCCCGTGAAGCCTTTGCCATTTTAACCATTCCCCGTAAGTTTAAAAAGGACCTGGAAGAAACCATCCGGCAATATGCCAAAGATGTAGGAGAAGAACAAAAATCCAATGAACCGGGTGTGAAAATTAATCTCCATGAAACAGCTAAACCGGAGTGCCTGATCGATTATTCTACACAAAGTAGGTTGCTGGGCGCCATCTATGGAGCTCCTCACGGTGTATTAGGCATGTCGGCAGATATTCCAGGACTTGTGGAGACTTCCACAAATCTTGCTTCAGTGAAAATGACCTCCAAAAATATTCTTGTGGCTTCCAGCCAAAGAAGTTCAGTGGCATCCCTGAAAAAAGATGCTGCAGATATGGTGAGCAGTGTTTTTCAATTGGCAGGTGCCAAAGTCAGCCATGGTGATGGTTATCCCGGCTGGGCACCCAACATGAAATCGGAAATTCTTTATGTAATGAGAACGAAGTATAAAGAACTTTTCAATGAAGAACCGCATGTTCTGGCTATTCACGCGGGTCTGGAGTGCGGTCTTATAGGAGAAAAATATCCGGGAATGGATATGATATCTTTCGGTCCCAAAATGAAAGGAGTGCATTCTCCCGATGAAAAATTAAGCATTCCCTCTGTGCAGAAAAGCTGGAAATTTGTGCTGGAAGTGCTGAAAAATATACCTGAAGAGTAGGATACTATTGAAGTCGAAAAAACTCCCGGATGTTTTCAAATATCCGGGATTTTTTATGGCTGGCGACGGATTTAGTAGATTCGTTCAATTAAGTCATTTCTTACTATGTGGAGGCTGTCCAGGAGTTTGTCCATCATACGGTCATGGTGGCTCAAAACAGCATTCAACTGTTCTTCTTTTTCTTTGGTATATTCTGTTTCAGGCAAAAAAGCGATTTCTGTTGCTTTGGCAAACACCGAGTCAGTCTCAAGAGCAAGAAAATCCAAGAAAAACAGGGTGGTATTGACATAGTTCCTATATTCAGCAGAGTGTTTTAGTTTTTCAAAATCTTTTTGGTCAGGAAAAGTCAGAACAAGCATCCGTATAGAATCCTTGCTATAGTATGCCATTGCAGAGTCCAATTCTGAAACAGCCCTGGCCCATCTTTCTTCCTGTTCAAGAAATAGTCCAAGAAATGATATGCTAACATTATCAAACTCTTTGATGTTTTGGTGGGGATCGGCACAACCCCAGAATAAACCTATGTTCAAAACCAACACCCATAGGAGAGGATGAAGGGTTGTTTTTTTTGGGGGTGTGTTATTCTTGTTTATTACAGACATAAAGAATTTGAATTGTTTTGAGTTGCCAGGTAAAATAACCAGGCTTTGCGGGTTTCTCCGTTATTCAGGAGTTCCTTGATTTTTTTATGAACGTACGTTTCTTTCTCATTTGTCTTTTGAGCCGATAGGAGAGGGTTCATCTCATCGGCACCGTCATTCACATACTTATCCACGTCTTTCATTGCAGGAATTTCGGTGACACCAGCCAGCATGGCCAGGTGGTGGCCGGTAAGAACTTTGGATGTTTTCAGTTCTGCCGGTAAATTATCAAACCCTATGGCAATTTCTGCCGGGGGCTGCTGGATGGAAAAAATGCTTTCGCCATTGGCACGGCAGTAATTAAAATTTCCAAGTCTTCCAACCATATCGATCTTCCCGGGGTCAATGGTATCATCATCGGAAAAAATGTCTTCCTGTGCATGAATAAGTAAAGCCTGGGCAACAATAAGGTTAGCGGCTCCGGGTTTATCGCTCAGGGCTTTTACTTCAAGTACCTTGCACTCAAACTGCACCGGGGACTCCTTTACCCTGAATGGTTTTACCTTTTCAGAGGCGACAGGGGTAAAGCCTCCTTTTTCAAATTCATTAATTCCGGTATCATACTCAACTCCGCAAATGGCCATTTGCCTTGCCATGGGGTAATTCACCAGGTTGATTACTACTTCACCTGTATCTCTTACATTGTTCAGCGTATCTTTCAGGCTGCCATCGCGCCGGGTATTTACCGAAAAAATAAGAATGGGAGGGGTGCTGCTGAATACGTTGAAGAAACTGTAGGGGGCAAGATTGGGCCTGCCTTCTTTGTCAAGGGTACTGGCAAAACATATAGGCCTTGGATTGATGGACCCGAGGATATAATGATGACGTTGTCTGGGGGATAGTTCTTCCGGGGTAAATGTGCGCATATTATGTTTGGTTTTTAATCTGTTTAGCTATGCCATAAAATGATAGCATCTATGTTCATTGTTGAATAAGGCAGGAATATATATCCTCTAAAGTTTTACAGGATATTCCATATACCTTGCTGTTTTTTCCATAACCTCTTTTCCCTTTATTTTTTCCAGCAGATAAAAGGAAAGGTCAATCCCTGCTGCCACTCCGGCTGAAGTTAGGATTTCTCCGTTGTCGGTATAGCGCATGTTTGGGTATGCATGGGCTTTGGGTGCCAGCTTCAGAATATCATCAAACACACTGTGATGGGTGGTAAACATTTTTCCGTCCAGCAGGCCCAAAACAGCAGGAATACGGGCTCCGGAGCAAACAGAAAAAGTGTATTGGGATTTCTCGTATAGCTCTTTGATTTTATGCAGCAAAGCAGGGTTGCTGATTACTGCTTTGGTTCCGTCACCGCCGGGAAGCACCAGTATATCGGGTTGAGGCAAATCATCAATCCCGTAGGCAGGGTTTACACTCAGTCCATTGATAGTGTTGACAGGGATTGTGGTTTCAGCAAAGGTGTAAACGTCAAAATGGTTTTCACCTGTGACAAGATTGGCTGCAGTAAAAACCTCCAATGGTCCGCAGAAGTCAAGGGTTTCTATGTCGGGAAAAAGGAAAATAGCAATTTTGATCATTTCCGGAGAGATATGTATTGCCGAAACAATTTATTTTTTTCCATCTTCAACAAACGTTACATATTCATCAACTTTCTTTTCCTTTTTCCTGCTGCTAATCAAATGGGAGAGTTTGCCCAGGATAAATCCCAGCAAGAAAAATATAATAAGGATAAAAATCAGCCGGCCCTGCACTTCAACAAATATCAGGTGAAGGGAAGTAACTTTCCAGTTGAGCACGGCAAGGGTAATGCTAAGCGCCAGTATAAGCCCTGCAGTAATCCAAAACAATATGGGTTTTTTCTTCTCGTTCATAGCTTCACATATTTAGAATGGCAAAAATTTGAATTATCAATCAGCATCCAAATCTACGAGTTTGTTTTGAACTGGACAAAGAGAAAGTAATGTTTTATCGCAAAAGGAATGCAATTGAAATCCCCAGGTAATTGCCAATGGCATAACCGATAATCCCCACTGTTAAACCCGAGATAATTACATCCTTGTTTTTAGCCCTGATCTTTTCAATGATCTCCCGGTAAAGTTCCAGGTCCGGCGTAGGCATTCCATTTTCAGGGTCTCGGGCATGGATATGAACAGAAGCTGCTCCGGCTTCTGCCGCCTCCAGGGCGCTATTTGCAATTTCTTCCGGTGTAATGGGCAAATACGGCGACATGGTGGGTGTATGAATAGATCCTGTTATGGCGCAGTTAATAATTCGTTTAGATGTATTAACAGTCAATTAAATCCTTCCTCCTTTGTTCCTAGCATATTTCATTTATATGAAATATTTTTGCCTGGTCGGCCAGGTGCCAGTTTAATCTTTAGAGCACGACCAGGCCCATACTCTTATACAAAG
>SLPR01000117.1 GCA_007131895.1 Bacteroidales bacterium
ATCCCTGACACGGATGTAGGCCATCCATTTATCCGGTTCATTTTCGGCAAAGCAGGGTTTTTTTTCCAGTTCGGGGATATCAATTTCCAGCACGGTTTTCCCGTCTACGTTCCAGGCGCGATGAGCAAAGTCAATGGTGGGTTTGCAGTACATCTGTGCTGCGGCTTCAATCATATAAAATTCTTCATCAGACCTCACCCCTGCTACTACCCCATTGTCTTTGACCCCGATAAGGAGTTTTCCTCCGTTGGTATTGGCAAAAGCTGAAAGGGTGCGCGCAATTTTACGGGAATCGTTCACCTGGAACTTGAAGTCTTGTTTCTGGTGTTCGCCCTGTAAGATAAGTTTCTGAATGTAAGCATTCATAGCAGTAGTGTTTATAGGCGGTGAATTGCGGTAAAGGAAAAAAACCACACCCCTATCACCGAAACGCCGAAACAAAGAAGGCAAGCAGTTTTAATAAGCTCTTTCGTTTTTTCCTTCAATATAATTGACAAAAGAACGATTGCATACCTTATTCCCTCCCGGTGTGGGATATTCGCCGGTAAAATACCAGTCACCCTTGTGCCCCGGGCATGCTGCATGCAAATCTTCTATGGTTTGGAATACGATTTCAATTTCGGCATTCACATCAGTGGTGTGCAGCATTTCTGCAATTTTGGCTGAAATTTCTTCGGGTTTAAAGGGTTTGTAAATATCTCTTACATGGTTTACAACATCTTCTTTGGGCAAAAGTTGCGAAGCTTTGCATTTTTTGTACACATCGTTGATGATTGCTTCCTGCCGGGTATCTTTGAGCAGCTCTATGGTGGCCCTGAAAGCAATAAAATCAGACAACTTGGCCATGTCAATGCCGTAACAGTCGGGATACCTGATCTGGGGAGCTGAACTTACAATGATGATCCGTTTGGGTCCGAGCCTGTCAAGAATACGAATGATACTGTTTTTCAACGTTGTGCCCCTTACCACCGAGTCGTCAATAACCACCAGGCTGTCCTGGTATTCCTTTACCACGCCATAGGTAACGTCATACACGTGGGTAACCAGGTCATCCCGCGCGTTATCCTGGGTGATGAATGTGCGTAATTTGGCATCTTTCACGGCAATCTGGTCAATGCGGGGGCGTAGTTGCAGGATTTTTTCAATTTTTGCCGGATCCATATCTCCCTGCAATTGTACGAGCCGGTCTTTTTTTACCGCATCGCAAAACTCATGGAGCCCTTCCACCATACCTTTGTAGGCGGCAATAGCGGTATTAGGGATATAGGAAAAAATGGTGTTTTCCAAATCATGATCAATGGTTCTGAGGATGGCAGGTACCAGCAGTTTACCCAGTTTTTTTCTTTCGCGGTAAATATCGGCATCGGAACCTCTGGAGAAGTAAATTCTTTCAAAGCTGCACGACTTTCTTGGCAGGGGCTTTTTTACCTCTACGTTGCTGAACTGGCCGTCTTTTTTAATGATCAGTGCGTGTCCGGGTTCTATCTCCTGTATGGATTCGATGGGCACCTTAAATGTGGTTTGAATCACCGGTCTTTCGGAGGTAGCCACCAGTACTTCATCATCTTTATAGAAGTAGGCAGGTCTGATGCCCGAGGGGTCGCGCATGATAAACGCATCGCCATGGCCCAGCAGCCCCCCCAGTACATACCCACCATCCCAGTATTTGCTGGCATTGGAGAGTATTGTGCTGATGTCTAAATTCCGGGCAATTAAAGGGGAAATTTCCTTTTTGGAGGCTCCCTGTTTTTTATACTTTCGATACAAATCCTCGTTTTCATCATCCAGGAAATGGCCCAGTTTTTCGAGTATCGTTACCGTATCAGAAGTTTTGTTGGGATGTTGTCCGATGTTGATCAAACTGGTAAACAGCTCATCCACGTTGGTGAGGTTGAAGTTACCGGCGATCATGAGGTTTTTCGACATCCAGTTGTTTTCCCTGAGGAAGGGATGGGTATTTTCGATAGCATTTTTTCCGAAGGTACCATAGCGCAGATGACCCAGGTACAGTTCACCGATAAGATCCGTATGGTTTTTCAACCAGTTTACATCCTTCATTCTTTCGGATTTCTGTCCTACAACGGACTGAACTCCTGCATGTAACTGCGAAAAAATATCTTTGATGGGATTGGCTTGTGTACTGCGAATCCGGCTCATATAGCGGGTTCCCGGGTCCATATCAAACTTAACACAACCCAGCCCGGCGCCATCCTGGCCGCGGTTATGTTGTTTTTCCATCAGAAGATACATTTTGTCGGGGCCGTAAAAGGCAGTGCCGTATTTGGCAACATAATATTCGAGTGGCTTGAGAAGCCTAAGCAGCACAATGCCGCACTCATGCTTGATTGAGTCGCTCATGAAATCTTTATTAAGCTACAAAGGTAGTAATTATGTTTGTAGTTTTTTACCTGTTCGTGCAAGGCAGAGAGGCTAATGTGCGGGGTCAGATTTCTATCTCAAAAAAGGGTGTCTTCACACTTTTAAAACCTATTTTTCGCAACAAATCATGTCCTTCTGCAAAATGTTTGTCAAGTTGAGAGGGATGGTGGGCGTCGCTGTTGACCATCATGGGTATGCCCAAATCAAGGCATTTGTGCAAAATATCGGTGGAGGGGAAATATTCATCAATTTTTCCCGTGTAAAACCCCCGGGTATTGAGTTCAATGATACAGTTATTTTTTGCGGCAGCCTCCAGGGTTTGATCTATAAGGTCTGCATACCACTTTTCGCCGGTAGAAAACCAGCGCTGCTTGTTGTTCATTTTCACCTTGTCAATATGGCCTATGATCTGAGGTTGCTGGGTTTCAATCATGCGGATACTCTGCTTGTAAAATGCAGTAACGGCCGCCTTGAAATCACCTTTGAAGATTTCGTTTACGCCATTGATATACCCTTCCACCGGACCGTCGATAAACCAGATTTTTCCATCTTCCTCGCTACGTACCAGATGCACCGAACCAATATTATAGTCCAGGGGTGTATCTTTCATAAACCCTGCAAAATCTTCCGAATGGCCGGGGATATAATCTATTTCCAGTCCCAGATAAAGATCAATCTCATTGCTGTATTTTTCAATGAGATGTCTGGCATCCTGAACATACTGTCTGAAACCTTCGGGCGTTAAGCTCCATTCATTGGGAAAGGGCAGGGGAGAATGGGCAGAAAAACCAAAAGCTTTGAATTTCTTTTCTATGGCGGCTTTTACATACTCTTCCATGGATTCCTTTCCGTCGCAGTGATGGGAATGGCTGTGGAAATTGTACAGTGGTATCATAGGGTTATCAGGTTTTTATAGTTAGCGGAACCAGTAGATGTTTGCAATGAACCAGCGATTCAGAAAAAAGCTCATGCCGGTTTTAAACTTCTCTTTTTGAAAACACGCTATATTCCAATTTGTTTAGCCTGCTGGGCAATTCTGATACGGGAAGTGATCATATCGATGGCTACATGATTTTCTCCTCCCTGTGGAACGATGATTTCCGCATACCGTTTGCTGGGTTCAATAAACTGAAGGTGCATAGGCTTTACAAATGTTTCGTAATGCTCCAGCACTTCCACAAAAGAACGTCCCCTTTCCTGGATATCGCGTTTGATAACCCTCATGAGCCGGTCGTCAGCATCGGCATCGACGAAAATTTTGATATCCATACGATCGCGCATGCGCGGGTTGGACATGATCAGGATTCCTTCCACGATTACCACCTCGTTGGGCACAACAGGTATGGTTTCTTTGGCCCTGGCACAGGTGAG
>SLPR01000217.1 GCA_007131895.1 Bacteroidales bacterium
AGTAATTTTGATTGAATTTGAATGTGAAAGATTGTATCATAATTCTTTTTCATGTTCTTGATGACAAATTTATGAATTTCTTTCAGGTTGAATAAATATATTCGTTTAAACTTTCATTAATAAAAAAAAATCCATGTTATTACAGGGTAAACTCGTAGCAGAAAGCGTTTGTAATTTTGTAACTTTGTCTTTTAAGTTTATCCTATGAATATTCACTCCCTGTCCTTGCTTCAGTTTAAGAATTACCCGCAGACAAGTCTTGGTTTTGTGCCCGGAATCAACTGCTTTACAGGCAACAACGGAACAGGAAAAACCAACATTCTTGATGCAGTTTACTATCTTTCCTTCTGTAAGAGCTTCAGCAATGCTTCTGATATTCATAACATATTGTTTGATGAAGAGTTCTTTATTATCCAGGGACAGTACCAGGTAAATGGCTCTTCAGATGAATTGTATTGCAGCGTAAAAAGAGGTCAAAAGAAGGTATTTAAACGCAATAAGAAAGAATATGAACGTCTGTCTGATCACATAGGCTCCTACCCTCTTGTATTGATTTACCCCGCAGATGTGCAATTGATACTTGGAGGCAGTGAAGAAAGGCGAAAATTTGTTGATGGAGTAATATCACAATACAACAAAGAATACCTCTATCGTTTGCTTGACTATAACAAGGCGCTTCAACAACGCAACAGCCTGTTGAAAATTTTTGCAGAAAAGAGGTATTTTGATGAGATTAGTCTTGAGATATGGGATGAACAGCTTATAATCAACGGTACGTTCATCAACGAACAGCGAAGAGCATTTTTTGATGGTTTCCGGGAAGTATTCACACGAAATCACAGCCAGCTGAGCGGCAATGCTGAAGAGCCGGATATTCTGTATGAATCCGGATTAAATGATACCCCCTTTGAAACCTTGTTGAAAGAATCGCGCAGAAAAGATCTTGCCATACAGCATACCACCACAGGGATTCATAAAGATAATCTTGTTTTTTTGCTCAATGGGCAGCCCCTGAAAAAGTTTGGAAGCCAGGGTCAGCAAAAAACTTACGTAATAGCCCTTAAACTTGCCCAATATCAGTTCATAAGGGAGATAAAACAACTCAAACCCATTTTGCTTTTTGACGACATTTTTGACAAGCTCGATCCCAACCGGGTTTCACTTCTTATCAATATGGTAAGCGGTGAGGATTATGGTCAGGTGTTTATTACAGATACGCATACTGAACGCCTGGAAAGTATTTTACAGAAATTGAATATTCATTGCCGTATGTTTGATATTAAACAGGGTGAAGTAGCTTCGGTGAAAGACTTTGTAAATGAATAAAGGTAAAAAACAATTTAAAAAGTAAAACACATGAGAAAATCCAATGAACAAAGCCTGGGAGAAGTAATTCAGCAATTTATAAAGGCATACAAAATAGAAGATAAAATCACTGAAGTGCAAATTACTTCCGCATGGGGCAAGGTTATGGGGTCCCAAATACAGAGCCTTACGGAGAAAATAGTATTTAAAGATAAAGTTCTTACGGTTTATCTTCGATCGGCTCCTTTGAGGGAAGAGCTATCAATGGCCAGGTCAAAAATTATAGAAAAGATCAACGAGGAAGCTGGGAAAAAAGCAGTTAAAGAGCTGGTATTCAGATAATTTCAACTTCAATCCTGCTCTTCTTTATCCGAAGCACACGACAGTAAACAGTTTCTCTGTTTTTCAGAAGCTCCACCTGTTCAGGTTCAATGAACTGCTTAATGAGTTCTCCATGAGGGTCTTCCAGTACCAGAACATCCTGAATTGTTCCATCGGAAAAGTTCAATTTATGAATCTCCAGAGGCTTGAATGCGTAGGTCTCACCTTCTTTATACCATGGATTTTGCGGCTCAAGAATGAAATACCCTTCACCGGTAAATTTATCTATCCTGCAACGGATATGCTGCCCTTTTTTAAAGCCATAATGCACATAGTACTTTTTCTTCAGCACGTGACGACTTCGATCGGGTGCCTCCAGTATAAAATATTTTAACCCATCGGATGGGTTAATTTTTTCGTCTGCAATTAAAAATATACAGGAGCTCCCGGTTTGCAGTGTTCCTGTCCGGGATGGTTCATTTTCAAGACTTAAATACAGTCTTCCTTTTTTAATCCTGTCCAGTCGGCACTGAACATTCTGTTGGTTTTTGTGAAGATCATTGAGTGAATCTACCCGTACTTTCCATTCATATCCCAAAACATCTCTTACCAGCAGGAAATTTTCATCATCCCCGGTGATACTTTTCTGCCTGCCCTCTCCTATCCGGTCAAAGCTATACACTTCCCCTTCTGAATAGTAAGGATGCATTGGCTCCAGGAACATCCTTCCATCGCAATTAATCCTGTCTACCCTGCATTTAATTTCCTGCCCGGGTTCAAAGCCATACCTTCTATAGAACCCGGCGGGCATAAGTACTTTGTAACCCAGGGGATCCTGCATAACAAAATAAGACTCATCTTCCCCTAAAGAAACTGTTTTTAAAATTGTAAAGATATGGTAGCTTCCTTCGGCAAGGCGGGAGTTAGAGACGGTAAGGTTTCGTATTCGCATTCAGCAGGATGAATTTGGCATATTAGACTAAATATCAACAGATTGAACTATGGTTCCTCCCTTTTTGATGATTAGAGATTTCATCTCTTCCCACCCCTTTTTATCAATAGGTTTTGTGGCATCTTCGATAAGAAAGAGTCTGAAGCCTTGCTCAATGGCATCAAGGGCAGTAAAACCAACACAAAAATCAGCTGCCAGTCCTCCCAGGTAAACCTCCTCAACTCCCCTACCCTTCATGTAATCAGCAAGTCCTGTTGACTTTTTCTTACCATTGTCAAAAAAACCACTGTATGAGTCAATTTCCGGGTCTGTACCTTTGCGGAAGATAGCTTCAACCTTCAATGTATTAAGTTCTTTGGATATCTCAGCTCCTTTTTGCCCCTGAACACAATGGTCAGGCCACAGTATTTGTTCCATCCCTGCAAGTTCGCCCTTGTCAAAAGGTGCTTTACCTGAATGTCCCGAAGCAAAGCTCCCATGATTGGCCGGATGCCAGTCTTGTGTGGCCACAATAAGGGGGAATTTGTCCTGCAGGTGGTTTAATACAGGAATAATTTTATCTCCATCGGGAACCGCAAGTGCACCCCCGGGCAAAAAATCATATTGAACATCAACCAGAACCAAAGCCTTCATAAGCGTATTTTTAATTTCAAGATGTGGATTGTATTCGCTACCTGTTTGACAATTGTCAGATATCCACTGAATGATTAGAAAAAAATGAACTATTTATGCTTTAACAGGAGTTCATCTCTTGTTCTTAGCAGTTTTTCACTGATTCCCACTTTGTATATGTGTGGAAAATCAAATCTTTGATGCTCTATGGGCAACAGATGCAGGCGTTTCTTTAGTCTTTCATGGATTTCCATGGGGGTTTCGGGGTTGTTGATAATCTCACCGTTTTTCATGGCAACATAATACAATTCCTCACATTTGAACCCCTCCAGGCGCATAGATTTATGTTTTTCGAAGGGATTGATCATTACGTCTACATTAACTTCATCTGCCAATACAACAGCGTCGCCCATAAACAAACCTTCTCTGTCAAAATACCTGAGAATCTTTTTTTTGCCGGGCAGGGTTGTTTTCTGAAGGTTATCAGAAATTTTCAGTACCGGATTATCATCGATGTAAGCCAGTTTATAAACCCCATCAAGGGCAGC
>SLPR01000005.1 GCA_007131895.1 Bacteroidales bacterium
AAGAGCGGATTTCTGTTTGACGTTCACGACCTTTACCGTACTTCACTTTTATTTTAAGAAACCAGGCAATGGTATATTCTATAAGATTGCTGAGATTTTTGATGGCCTCTTCCAGTTTTTCTTCCAGGCCTCTCATTATTTCATCAGCCTTGAATGTGTCGAACTTTGAGATCCTTTTGATCTTGATTTCGGTCAAACGGATAATGTCATCGCGGTTTATTTCGCGATAAAACTGTTTCTTGAAAGGGTCGAGTCCTTTGTCAATGCTCTCAATAACAGCCTCCCACGTTTCACACTCTTCAATGTCATGATAAATCCTGTTTTCAATGAAGATTTTTTCCAGGCTCGAAAACAATATCTGTTCGAGCAGTTCTAACTTTTCAATTTCCAGCTCCTGTCTCAGCAAATTTACCGTATGGTCTGCAGAGATTTTCAGTATTTCTGTTACTCCCACAAAGCGGGGTTTGTTGCTTTCAATAACGCAGCAGTTGGGTGAGATACTTACTTCGCAGTCGGTAAAGGCAAACAAAGCATCAATGGCCTGGTCGGGAGAAATATTGGGGGCCAGATGCACCAGTATTTCAACGTGGCGGGCTGTGTTATCCTCAATTTTTTTGATTTTAATCTTGCCCTTATCGTTGGCATTCACAATGCTGTCAATAAGGCTTACGGTAGTAGTACCGAAAGGGATTTCTGTTATAACCAGGGTTTTTTTATCCTGGATAGAAATTTTTGCTCTTACCCTCACTTTTCCTCCCCGCAAGCCATCGTTGTAGCGAGAGAAATCTGCCTGCCCGCCGGTAGGAAAATCGGGCATAATTTCCACTTCACCTCCCCTGAGGTAGGCTACGGATGCGTCTATTAGTTCAATAAAGTTGTGGGGAAGAATTTTGGAGGCAAGACCTACGGCAATACCTTCCACACCTTGTGCCAGCAGCAAAGGAAATTTTACGGGTAAACTGATAGGTTCTTTGTTTCGTCCGTCGTAGGAGTTTTTCCACTTGGTGGTTTTGTGGTTAAAAACTACTTCTAATGCAAATTTCGACAGCCTTGCTTCGATGTATCTTGGAGCAGCAGATCTGTCACCCGTAAGGATATTTCCCCAGTTTCCCTGGGTATCGATCAGGATGTCTTTTTGCCCTAGTTGCACCAGCGCATCACCAATGGCGGCATCACCATGAGGATGATACTTCATGGTATGACCTATGATATTGGCAACTTTGTTGTACCGGCCATCATCCAAATCTTTCATGGAGTGCAGTATGCGACGCTGCACGGGTTTGAGACCGTCCCGTATTTCGGGTACAGCCCTCTCCAGTATTACATATGAAGCATAATCCAGAAACCAGTCCTGATACATGCCCGATATTTTGGTTACCGTATCAGCTCCAACAGATTCACCATGTTGGTTTTCCTGATCTGATGGTGGGGTGGAGTCCTGGTTATTCTCTTCCTCAGGTATATGATTGTTGTTTTCGTCCATGTATTTATTGCAGACTCTTTAAGTTTTAAAACGGTGCAAAGGTAATAGATAAAATTATTGATGTGTGCCTTCGTCCAAGGTTTAGTTTTCCACAATGTTTGAACAGCATCTGGAGTTGTGACCACTTGTGATCCCAAAAGTGACTGCTTTTCAGCATAGATGCTTCACCGGAATAAAAAGGCTGGTTTTATACCCTCATTACCAGGAAACATTGTAAAACAGTTATAACTTTTTGGCTGCCTGCTATTTCATAAATCTCAGCAGCAATACTTCTGTGGCCAGAAAAAGCAGTGCTATGAGCAAAAATAATCTCCACAATTGTTTTCCGCCCCTGAGTATCTCCATTTGTTTTTCAAAAGAGACGTTTCCACTTTCAAATGCAAAGATATTTTGTTTTTCAGCGGTCATTTGTTCAATCTCACTTTTTGAATAGCTTTCCAGCAAAGACTCGCGCCTGTCGTAATTAAATGAAAGGTACCGCAGCAGGTTATCTCCTGCTTTTAACCTGTAGTTGCGCTGAGATTGTATCTGGCCGTGCAGCATAAGATTGATGTTGTTATTGATATTTCTTGTTTCGGGAATTATCTCGATCTGTTCTGCTGTAATGGTGAAAAGCTCACCTGCAGCGGGTCTGTAATGTCTGATGGTCAAAAGATCGTCAGTTCCGATGGTATGGAAAAGCGGATAAGTGGCTGCACTATGAAGAGCTATGTTGTAAATTGTCGGAACAAACATGGCATGCCGGGGGAAATTGCTGAACCTGTCGCTTGCCGGTACTGCCGAAACATAAACCCTTCCAGCTCCTGAAGGGGTTTCCGTCAGGAAGTAATTTCCGTTTTGCAGTTGCATCAGATACTGCTCCCGACCACGGGTTTGTCTGTCCAGGATATAATACTCCTGTACCACGGGCAGGTCAATATTTTCGGGAAGGCGTTCAAAAACACCACTGTATATGCTATGCAATTCATTAATGGATGTAACTCTTGTGGTTTGTGTATCTTTTCGCTGTATACCTGCAACCTCCATTGACAAGAGCAAATCGTTATAGGAGGGTAAATCTGCATCTTCCCCTGGAAAAACGAGAAGGTTGCCCCCTTCTTCAACATATCTGCGCAATTCTCCTGCCAGCCCACTTCCAATAGAGGGAAGGGCGTTAAGGATGATAAGGTTTTGACTTCCGAATAAGGAATAATCGATAGCTCCGGCCTGTACGTTACGATAAACAAAGGTTGTGTCACTTCCCAGCAAAGCATTTAGAAACCGGTTGGGAGCCAGTTGATTGATGGCTAGTACGGGGATGTTTTCACTCAGGTTAAAACTGAAATAAAACCTGTCATCAAAGGTGACCGGATGGTCAGTTATTTCGAGGTAACCCTGCTGAATGCTTTCTGTTCCCAGGGTAAATGTCAGCGATACCGTTGCATGAGAAAAAGGGCCAACATCAAAAGTGGCCACCGAGCGCTGGCTATTGTTTACATAAAGGCGCACGGGTTGATTCTCAAGGCGCTGGTCTGAATCATTGAATATCCGTGTTTCGATAGTTATGATCTGGCCAGGGAGACGAACAGGATTTTCAATCCATACTGAATCAATAAATACATTTTCCCTGCGTTGCGCCTGAAAGGGGATCAATAGATAATCTATCAAAGAATCAGCTTCACTATTTTCAAGGTTGGTAATGTTTTTCTGAAAATCACTCAGCACAAATGCCAGTTTGTTTTCATTTCCGGGCTCTTCCTTCAGCAGGTCGGTTTGCCTGTTCATAACTTCAGTTATTGTCCTTACGGCAGGGCTGAAATTTACCTCCCCCAGCATTGCCAGGAATTCATCACGGCTTACAAACCTCTGATGTTTAGCTTCAAAGTCGTTGGTAAGCAGCTGATACTTATCGGTAGGTTCAAAAAGTCCGGCAATTTCAGCAGCCCCCTGCTTTGCCTGATCCAGCAGCGTGCCATATGCAGAGCCTGCCTCCATGCTGAATGAGTTGTCTGCAAATATGCTTATTTTATTGCTTTCAGGCCTGTGTTCACTGTCTTTCAGAGGAATAAAAGGGCGGGCAAATGCCATTACCAAAAAACTGATGGCTAAAATGCGAGCAATGAGTACAAGCAAATGCTTCAGGCGCGCCTGCTTTTGAGTTTCATCACTGAGCTGTTGCAAAAAATTGATGTTGGAGAAATAAACCTTTTTAAATCTCCTGAAATGGAACAAATGAATGATAATCGGGATGGTGATGGCTGATAACGCTAAAAGAAACCAGGGATATATAAAGCTCATATGGTGGAGATGTATTTCATTGTTAATCTAAGGGGTGTTTGGTTAGAAACCCCGCAAAAATAAACTTTATTGTTCAGAATAAGGTGTTTGTCATGAAAGTTATGATTTTATAATATCTAAGTAAAGGTTAAATGTTTTGGGATTTCGGATGTCCGGTTGAATATTTTAGTTCATTGGTGTCCGGTTAAATTGATGAATTTAAATTTGTTGAAGACAGACCTCTCTCCCGCAGCTGCGGAAGAGAGGAGAGAAAAGACAGGCAGTTATCTTTACCGGGGTGGGAGACCACGATGTAGCAGCGAAGCTAAATAGATTAACCAGTCGATAATGAATTTTTTTGATTAATTCATTACTAAGTGTATGTGCGTAATGAGCTGCCTTAATAAGTAAGTGTTGCATGGTATAAATCATAATATTATCCTAAAGAATAGAATTCCTGAAAATAATTATTTGTAACTTGCGCCGCAAAAAAAATAAATAATCTGAATTCATATAAAAGAATCTATGCTGGTTTCTTTTATGAGATATGCAGGTTTATGTTTATAACCAACTTTCATAATCAACATTCAAACTCATGCGATTTATAAAATTTACTTTTATTAATGCATTCATTGCCTTGTTTTTGCTGGCAGGTATTGCATCAGGACAAAATGTTATTGCCCCCAATCTCCAGGAGAGGCTGACGAGTACCAAGTCAGGGGAACTCATCCGGATCAATATCCGGATGGATGATCAATACAACTCCGCTATGCTTAAGGAAAAAACAGCAGGAGTTGCCAGCAAAGAAATCAGAAGATCCATTGTAGTGGATGAGCTACGGAGCTTTTCCAAAGAAAGTCAGAAAGATTTACTCTCATTTCTTACCCAGCAGGAAAAAAGTCTGCAGGTTAGCGATGTAATGCCATTGTGGATTGTAAACCTGGTGAATTGTTATGCCACCGTTGAGGTAATCGAACAACTGGCACAAATGCCCGGTATTGCCCGCCTGGATTATGATAAGATGCAACAGGTGCTGGATCTTGACATGCCCACTGCTCCCGCCGATAAGCTGGGAGAAAAGCAAACCATAGCCTGGAATATCAGCCTGGTCAATGCTCCCCAGGTTTGGGAAGAAGAATTTACCGGGGAAGGAATTGTAGTGGCTGTGTTGGATACCGGAGTAAATGCCAGCCATCAGGATTTGGCAGGCAGAATGTGGACCCATATTGACTATCCCAACCATGGTTATAATTTTGTAAATAACAACTATCTCACCAACGATGCGCAGGGGCACGGAACGCATTGCGCCGGAACAGTAGCCGGAAACGGAACAGCCGGTACGGTAACCGGAGTTGCCCCCGGAGCTACCATTATGGCTCTCAAAGTACTTGGTGATACAGGAGGCGGCACAGAGGCCGGTGTATGGGCAGCCATTGAGTTTTCCGTTGAATATGGAGCGCATGTGATGAGCCTCTCACTGGGCTGGCAACACTCATGGGATCCTGATCGTTCAGCCTGGCGCATAGCCATGGAGAATGCCATGAACGCTGGTGTTATCGCTTCTGTTGCTGCAGGAAATGAAGGTGGAGGAGGTTGGGGAACTCAGCCGCCACCGGCCAATGTCAGGACTCCCGGCGATTGCCCCGCACCCTGGTCGCATCCTGATCAGGTTGCTGAAGGGGGAAACTCAGCCGTGGTAACGGTAGGATCTACTACAAATACAGATGTTATTTCCGGTTTCTCCAGCAGAGGTCCGGTTACCTGGCAAAATATTGCCCCCTTCAATGATTATGCTTTCAACCCGGGTACCGGCCTTATCATCCCCGATGTGGTAGCTCCCGGTAGCGATATACTTTCTTTGAGCAACAGCAGTAATACAGGCTATACCGTTAATAGCGGAACCTCCATGGCTGCCCCTGCGGTGGCAGGTTTGATGGCTTTGATGTTGAACAAAAATCCCAATCTTACCCCCCAGGAAATAAGTCAGATTCTTGAAGAGTCTGCGGTCTCTCTTTCTGCATCCAAAAGCAACACATTTGGCAGTGGCCGCATTGATGCCCTTTCTGCCCTATCAGCTACCCCCTTCAACGGCATAAGGTACCTGAGCCATGAAATAAACGACATACAGGGAAACAATGATGGAAACATCAATCCCGGTGAAACGATTCATATTTCACTTACCCTTGAAAACCCATCTGATGAATTTATTCCAAATGTAAGCATGGTGCTGAGTTCTGTTTCTGAATACATAACCATTACCCAGGCTACAGCACCTCTTGGCAATTTTGATAGTGGTGAGATTCGCGAGTTTACTGATATTTTCACTTTTGAAACCTCTGAAGTATTACCGGGTAATTACCAGGTTTCTTTCATCCTTGAAGCTTCTTCACCTCAGGATACCTCTCTTACCTGGAGAAGCGGTTTTCAGATGGCGGCTCATGCACAGCACCTGGAATTCCTGGATTTTGTTGTTGATGACAGTGAGACCGGAAACAACAACGGGATGCTCGATCCTGGCGAAGCAGCCACACTGACTTTTGGTGTTAAAAACACCGGGCTTTTTGCATCAGAGGATATCATGATGACCATTCAGACCGGGAGCCCATGGATGACAATCTTTCATGATGGTCCTATTGAATTTCCTGCATTAGCTCCCGATGAAGAAGCCTTTGTGGAGGTGCAGGTAACTGCCATGTTTGAAACACCGTTGGAAACCCTGGAAGAGATTTTCCTTACTGCTGTTTCCGGCCTATATGAATATGAAGCTACCAAAGAGATTATCATTGGCGAAGCTCCTGTTTATTCTGAGGGCAATATTCCCTCCACTTTCAATACTTCGACCAATCCCAATAGTGCAGCCCTTGAGCCGGGTGTGATGTCTGTTACCATTCCCGAAGGAGCAACCATTACAGGTGTGGATGTTGAATACAAGATTGTCTCTACCGGTGGTGGATGGATGAGCGAACAACGTTCGATACTTAAATGTGTTACTGAAGGTGGTGAGACGGAAACCGCCATTTCAACAGGACCTTCCAGCAACTCTGCCGGGACACATACTTACGCGCGCCAGGGGCTTACCATTGCCAACAATATTGAAGGAGGTGGCGAGATTGAGTTCGAGCTCCATGTTTTCCGCACATGGGGTGGTAGTGGTTCCAACACCCAATATGCCTATGTGCCCAATAATACATGGAAGTTAATCGTGCATTACCAGTTGGAACGATACGAAACCACCTTCAGGGTTACCAATCAGTTTGGTGAGTTTGTTGAGGATGCTGCAGTTAAAGTTTCCAATATCAACGTCTCCACAAATGAAGCAGGTGAAGCAGTAATTTTGCTCCCCTCGGGTATGCACCATTACAGTGTGACGGCAGACAGGTACAGAACCCTAACCCAGGTTCCTTTTGAAGTTGATAGCCTGGAACAAACCATTGACGTAAATTTGGAAAGAGTCTTTTATGCCAGTTTTGTATTGAAAGATATATTTGGAGCTCCGGTTGACAGTGCTGATATTTATATTGAAGGAGTAGATGTGGTAGGTACACAGGCGATTGATCTGGATAACGGTACTTATGATTATCGCATTGAAAAAGAAGGTTTTGCAAATTATGAAGGGAGTTTTGAAATCCTCAACAATGATGTTTTGCTAAACCTGGTTTTAACACCTGTGTATACAGCCACTTTCAGCATCTTTGACCAATGGGGCAGAGAAGTTAACCATGCCCAAATCATTGTAAATGGCGAAGTACTCCCTGTTGGTGAATTCACTGCAGAACAGCTCTTTATTGGGCAATATAATTATGCCGTTACGGCGGAATATTTTTATAATTATTCCGGTAATTTTGAAATTGCCAATGATGATATCGTTCTTAATATAGTTTTGGTTGCTGATGGTACATCAGTTGTGGAAATTACTGAAGGTGATTTCATCGTTTATCCCAATCCTGCAAATAATCAGGTACAGGTCGAATTCAATGCCAGTCAGAATGGCAAGTATACCATCAGCCTGATTAACCATATGGGTCAATCGGTAAAAACCTTCCAGGAAGATAATCCCGCCGGAAAAGTTTCCCTTCAGCTTGACCTTAATGATGTAAATAACGGAATGTATTTTATTCGTATAGACAATGGTTCTGAGTCGGTACACAAGAAACTGATAGTGCAGTAAATCAGAACTTCTGATAGCTTTATTCAGGGGCAGTTTGCGAATGCAGACTGCCCCTGAAGTTTGATCAGCTCTCAAAGCAGCTAAACTCACTACTTATGCCACTCTAAGTGTTCACACTGATATTTGATTTTCGAAAAATACCATTTACTCCTTACCTTTATAAATCAGCAATTGGTTATTTTTGCAGGTGACTAATCCCGCAAGTCCGAATTGTTTTGTTCACTTCCTTAATTTCAAACCAAAGCCCAGTTACCATGAAGAAGAATTTACTTTTTACGTTCGTGATTTCAATATTTTTTGCTTTTGCCCCAATCCTGGCTATGGAAAAAGATCAGGGGCCTGTTGTTGCGCCCTATTTCCAGAATTTTGATGATGTGGAAGCCCCTGCATTGCCTCCCACCTGGAGCCGCATAGTGGATAATCCCACCTCAACCATTGCCACGGTTGCTACCATCACGGCAGGGCCTCCCATTTCACCCCCCAACAATGTAAGGCTGTTTTCCAACAGTAATGTCGATGCTATTATCATGCTGATTACCCCCGAGCTGGCTGATATAGGGGAAAATCAGATTCGGTTCTGGGCACGTTCCAATCATGCCACCGACCGACCCAACCTGGTAATTGGCACCATGAGCAGCCCAACAGATACAACCTCTTTTACTCCCTGGCACACCATCCAGGCAACCAACCTTGCCAATGTGTACACCGAATATACCATTCCTTTTAGCGGTTATGACGGAGACCACGGTTACATTGCTTTCAGGTTCGATGCTTCTCCCGGATTAAGCTCCAGCCGTACCATTTTTATTGATGATTTTCATTATGAAGCATTACCTGCTATACCGGTAATTACTGTTAATCCTTTGACATGGGACTTTGGAGAAGTAGATGTCGTTGAAACATCGGCACCCAAAACATTTACCATCTCCAATTCAGGCCTCGGGCAGTTGCATATCGAGAGTCTAACCCTTGACAATGAGGATGATTTTGTACTGGACGATCAGGGGAATTTCCCTGCAGTACTTTCAGGTTCCGCAACGGCGACTTTCCAGGTTGCCGCAGCCCCCGACAATACCGGAGCTCTATCGGGGCAGGTAACCATAAGCTGGCATGATGGCGATGAGGAAAACACACAAACTTCCACGGTTAATGTAAGTGCAACAGGTACTGCCCGTCCGGCGGGTTCTACCTGCGGCAATCCTTTTTATATTTCTGAATTCCCCCTTGTTGATTTTGAAGGTTCTACTGAAGATATGGGCGATGATTATCACATTACCTGGGTAGAGCCTTCCACAGCCTATCTCAGCGGAAATGATATGGTGTTTCAATTCACCCTTGACGAAACCAGTTATCTGAGCGGTAGCCTTGCTACTGAACAGGTATGGGCAGGTCTTGTGATTGTGCAGCAATGTCCGGACCTTAATAATCCTGCACCCGTATTGCATCTTGCCGGAACCGGTGGAGGCAGTTTTGTGGAATTTGAAGATGTGGTTCTCCACCAAGGGACCTATTTTGCTATTGTGGGGAGTTTCCCACCCCCGCAGTTTCTGGATTTCACGCTAAATCTATCTGTTGTTCCGGTTCCCCCCGGGCCGGAATTTGCAATCACACCCGCAGAAGAGAGCTTTGATTTTGGTACTGCCGGAGCTGGCGTATTGCCCGAAACACAGGATTATACTATTACCAATACCGGAGGTGGAATCCTTGAGGTGGTGAGTATTGAAGTTTCAGGAGATGATGATTTTACCCTTAACCTGGATAACTTTGATTTTACGGATGGTTTCCAGGGGATTGCTCTGGAAGAGGAATTTGTTTTTGCAGTGCTGTTTGGTCCTCAAACAACGGGTGTCAAATCAGCCGAAGTAGTTATATCCTATAACGATGATGAGGGCAGTCATACCCATACCATTTCACTCACAGGCGAAGGAGTTGATGTGGTGGTAGATGTGCTGCCCTGGATCGAGAGTTTTGAAGAAGAACGTTTCCCTCCCCTGGGATGGTCTTATGTGAATGGAATAGAGGGTGCATTCTGGGACAGGGTTGACTGGAATTCTGTTACCGGTGACTATTCTGCACGTGCCTACCAGGGGGGTGCTTCAGGGTATAAAGCCGATGAGTGGCTCATTTCTCCACCCATCCAGCTTGGCGATCTGGAAGGTGCTTTGTTGAGCTTCTTTGGGAAATCGCACAACGACCATGAAAACAGTACCCTGGCCGATATGCATATTATGATACTGGACCAGCTGTATGACAATGCAGAAGATTTGCACGAAAATGCAGAGCTGCTTTCGGTTGAAAGATTCAGCATGAACTGGGAAGAATACATTTTTGATCTGGAAGAATACAGCGGACAGGTTTACATTGCCTTTAACTACCTGATCGATTTGTCTTTCCAGAATTTTAACTGGATGTTTGTAGATGATGTAAAAGTTTATGTACCTGCAGAAGTAACCTTTACAATAGAGGACAACTCTGCATTTTCTCCCATAGAAGGAGCTTATGTGTTGCTGAAAAACGAAGAAGGATACTCTGCCACAGGCATCACCGATGCTGACGGTATTGTAACCCTTTCCGTAGATGGCTTCCTCGATTATACTTATACAGTGAGGGCATCGGGTTATCATCCCATGCAGGGAATGATTTCTGTGGGGAACGAGGAGCTTTTCGAAGATGTAATGCTTGATTACAGGATGCTTACTCCGGTCAGTCCAATGGTTACAACAGAAGGGCTTTCTGCCGGTGAGGCATTGTTTACCTGGGAGGATATGCCTGTAAGTGAATTCAGGATAGATGATGGTACTGCTGCGAGTCAGCTGGGATCTTCCGGAGGTACCCTGAATACAGTTCTGGGGGTGGCTTTCCGCAACGATGCTGAGTTGCACGAAATGTCGTGGTACCTTACCAGTGAAGGAGGAGCGCATGCGCAGGTTAAAGTGTGGGTTTTCGGGCTGGATGCCAACGGGCAGCCCAATACCGATGATGTCATCTTTTCTGCCCCCGGTGTTCCCAACGTTAATAACCAGTGGAACTCCTACGTTTTCCCTGGGGTCATTGAAGCGCCCAACGGATTCCTCCTGGGATTGTCATACCAGGGATATCTGGGTATTGCCACCGACTCTGGCACCAATGAGGAATGGCCTTTCCATCCCAATACCAGCTTTTTTGCCGGCAACATCAACACCGATCCCTTTGTTCCCATTGAGCAGCTGGGCGACTTTAACCGCAACATACTCATCAGGGCCAAAGGGTATGATTTTGAAGCAATTGACTTTGATGGAAACAACAAAAACTATTCCCTGGCTTTTGATATTATGCCGGAAAGTCGTGGTGTCTTTGCTCCTGTTGATGCCGGAAGACCCTACTACCAAAGTTCTTTGGCTGATAAGATTTTTGTGGGATATGAAGTGTTTCTCAACGACTTCACTCAGCCTGTGGCACAAGTAAACGAAAGACAGTTTTTGTTTGAAGAGCTTTCCGAAGGGCAGTATAGTGCAGGGGTTCGTACCCTGTATTCTGCCGACACTACCTCTGTAGTTACCATCGATTTTACTGTTCAGGATGGTTTTGTGCAATTATATACACTGACGCTTACAGCAGACCCTCAAGACGGCGGAACCGTGAGCGGTGAAGGAGAATATGAGGAGGGCGAAGAGGTGATTGTTTTTGCTGCTCCTAACCTGCACTTTGGTTTCATTCACTGGATGGTGGGTGAGGAGGTGGTTTCCACAGAACCTGAATATACCTTTACCATGCCTGCTGCAGATTTACATCTTACAGCCCGTTTTGATCCGGAGACTTTCCTGGGAGAAATTTCATCCACAGATATCACATTATTTCCCAATCCTGCTTCCGACATGATTACCCTTGAGAGCAATCATGCCATTCAGGAGGTAAGGGTTATCGACATGCAGGGTTTGGTGATCAAAACCATTGCAGTATCTGGCGAAAACCGGTTGCAGGTAAATTTGCACGAACAAAAGCCGGGTATTTATCTCTTGCAGATCATTACCGATAGCCATACCTACGTCAAGAGGGTACAGCTTCAGAAATAATTATTGATTTTTCTTCAATCCGCTTAGCAAGATTTTAATTTTGTTATGATGAAGCCAATCGCGAAACCCCAGAGGTGTAAAATCTTTGGGGTTTTGTTTTTTAGTGGCCGCTTATGATAAGTAAGGAAGGAGGGGAGTTTACTCCTTTCCGGAGTCGTAGCTTACAATGCCATTTTGCACAGCGTATTTGATAAGTCCGACAATGGTTTTGGCCTTGGTTTTGGAGAAAATGTTTTTCCGGTGCGTTTGCACGGTTCTCTCGCTGATGAAAAGTTTTTCAGCAATTTCCTGATTGGAATATTCGCGGGCTACCAGTGCCAGAATTTCTTTTTCTCTGTCAGACAAAAGGCTTTGAGGCTTTGCTTCTTTCGGCTTGTTTTCAGCAGGATTTTGAGCGCCAATCTTATTGAAGATCAACTGTTGGATTTTGGTTCCCAGGAATTTTTCACCACCGGCTACGGTTTTAATGGCTTGCACAAGTTCTTTGAGGCTGGCCGTTTTGAGTACATAACCATTCACCCCGGTTTTGATCATCTTTTCCACGTACTCATAGTCCTCAAACATGGTAAGGGCAAGGATTTGCGCATCAGGTCTTTTGATTTTGATGGTTTTTGCCAGCTCTATCCCATTGATTTCGGGCATATTGATATCTACCAGGTATACATCAGGCTGAACCTCATCGAACCGGGAAAGAAATTCTTTGGCAGACAGGGAATATCCCATGAGATCCAGCCCTTCTTCTTCTGCCAGCAGCGAAGAAATTCCTTCCACAAAAAGTTTGTGATCATCAATGATAAATACTTTTACCTTTTCCATGCTTCTTAGTTTAAAGGGATTATCATGGTCACAATGGTTCCTCTGCCTTTTACCGAGTCAATGAAAAACTCTCCTCTGAGACCTTCAATTCTTGATGTAATACTTTTGAGACCCATACCTTTATGCTTTTCAATTGTATGCGGGTCAAATCCCTTTCCGTTATCTTCTATCATTATGGTAAGGTCTTCCTTACTTCCGGTAACCTGTATGTGGATTATGGTCGCACCGGCGTGCACCAATATGTTGTTTACGGCTTCCTGAACAGCCCGGAAGATAGCATGTTCCACGAAAGTTTCCAGCGAGCCGTTGAGCCCTGTAATTTCTGCATGGGCAATATACCGGGTGTTTTCGTTGATTCCTCCCACCAGATTTTCGATGGCGGCTTCCAGCCCTTGTTCATCCAGAATGGAAGAGGTCATGTTTTGGGAGATGCTTTTCAATTCTTCCAGCAATTGATCCAGGGTTTCCATGGTATTGCCCAACAGTGTGGTTTTACGATGCGGGGAAATATCAGTTTTTTCCAGCAGCGCACCCAGGTTCATTCGCGCCAGCGAGATCAAGGGCGAAGCACCGTCATGCAGCTCCATTCCCAGCCTCCTTCTTTCCGAAATTTCGGCCTTTAAACTGGCACTGGCACGCTCCTCGGTCAACCGCATTAATGCTTCATCTTTTTGCTTTTTGTCTTTTTGTTTTTGCCTGTTGAAGTGAATGTAATAGAGCAGACCCAAAATGATAAGTATCAAGGCAAATGCAATGGAAATGAGGACAATAGTGGTGTTTTTCTGTCCCAGCAACTGTTCGCGCCGCTCAATTTCTCTCATGCTTTTTTCAGCTGCTCTTTCCAACTCGAGGTTGTACACCTGATGCAGCCGACTTTGGTTGATGGACTCGTTTTTCAGCCTGTAATAGGCCGTGAAATGCCGGTAAGCTTCGGTATTATTTCCCCTTTGGTGATGAATGGTTGATAAAAGATTATGGGCCCTGTAAGCAAGTTTGTTATTGTCAATTTGATGGCTTATGGATAGGGCTGTTTCTGCATATTCAAGGGCTGCATCTGAATGAGAAAGCTCAATAGCCATCTCTGCCATTCCCAAAAGCACCGAAATCTTTCCTGAGTGAAATTCAATCTCTTCAGCCACCTGTATGGCCCGATC
>SLPR01000410.1 GCA_007131895.1 Bacteroidales bacterium
ACAGGTGCAGAACCAGTCGAAGGGCAGTTTTCTTTCCAATGCCCGGAAGTTTTGAAAATTCATCTACGGCAGATTGCAGTAGTTTTGAAGAAAAATTTTCCAATTGTTGATGGGTTATTGTTTTTGCGGCTCAAAGATAATAAATAATGGAGCATACAAAGGGAATGAAGCAAATTAAGAGAACATCAGTAAATAGCAATGTTAATAGTAATGAAGGTCAAATTAGGCCTTCTGCGAGTAGCAGGCTGAACAAAGTGGGTTTTCTATAGTTGCTTAACATTTAAAACCAAAAGGGTGCTGTTATATTTTTTTTGCCATTAATGTACTTTTTTTTCAGGTTTATAGGAGAATATTCTTAATTTTAAATATTCAAACCAAAATTTTAGTTCAACATTTAACTTAATTAACCCTACAAAATCCAAAAACACTATGTTATGGAAAACTACTTAATTTACTTTCTTCCTGTAGCTGGCGTAATTGCCTTGATTTTTACATTGTTTAAAACTGCCTGGATAAAAAAGCAGCCTGATGGCAATGACAAAATGAGAAAGATTGCGGCATACATTTCTGAGGGAGCCATGGCCTTTATCACGGCAGAGTACAAAATTCTAAGCATTTTCGTGGTTTCGGTTGCAGCCTTGCTTGCCTTTACCACCGGTACCGACACCTCACATCCCCTGGTTGCACTATCTTTCGTAGCCGGGGCTTTTTGTTCGGGGCTGGCTGGTTTTATTGGTTTGCGCATTGCCACCAAGGCCAATGTAAGAACAACAGAGGCTGCACGCAGCAGTCTCAACAATGCCCTCAAGGTTGCCTTTACCGGTGGGAGTGTAATGGGCCTTAGTGTTGTGGGCCTGGGAATTCTTGGGCTTAGTATCCTTTTTATTGCTTACGCCCATATTTTTGGTGTAGAAACATTTGACAGTCTGAGCAAAGTGCTTTCCATTGTTACGGGATTTTCATTCGGTGCTTCTTCCATTGCCCTTTTCAGCAGGGTAGGCGGGGGTATTTTCACCAAAGCTGCTGATGTGGGTGCCGACCTGGTGGGTAAGGTTGAGGCCGGGATTCCGGAAGACCACCCACTGAACCCCGCTACTGTTGCCGATAATGTGGGCGACAACGTAGGCGATGTGGCAGGGATGGGTGCCGACCTTTTTGAATCGTATGTAGGTTCCATAATTGCTGCCATGGTGCTGGGTGCAGCATTTCTTTTCACTGCCGATATGGACAACTTTGCCGGATTATCCCCCGTTCTGTTGCCACTTTTCCTGGCCGGGGCCGGAATTTTTGCTTCCATCATCGGTACTTTCTTTGTCAGGGTGAAAGAAGGGGGCAATCCCCAAACGGCCCTTAATATTGGAGAACTTGTATCATCAGGTATCATGATTGTATTTTCTTATTTCATCATCATGAATATCCTGCCCGAGCAATGGGTTTTCCAGGATTTGCTGTATGAAACAGAAAGGGTAATCACTTCTTTTGATATTTTCCTTGCTTCTATTGTTGGTCTGATTGCCGGGTTGATAATTGGTTATTCCACGGAATATTTTACCGGGGTAAACTACCTTCCTGTCAAGATAATTGCCCGTCAATCCACTTCAGGCAGTGCTACCAATATCATTTCCGGTTTGGGTATCGGTATGTTGTCTACCATTATTCCTATTTTAACCATTGCAGCAGCCATTGTGCTTGTATTTCACCTGAGTGGTTTGTATGGTATTGCCATTGCAGCAGTAGGTATGCTTGCCAACCTGGGTATTCAGCTTTCTGTGGATGCTTATGGCCCCATCTCCGATAATGCCGGGGGTATTGCTGAAATGTCGGAGCTTCCTGCAGATGTGCGTGAAAAAACCGATAAGCTGGATGCCGTGGGTAATACCACTGCTGCTATCGGAAAAGGTTTTGCCATTGGCTCTGCCGCCCTTACAGCACTGGCTCTTTTCGGAGCCTACATGACCGCAGCGGAAATCAGAACCATTGATGTTTCCAAGTCCACTGTAATGGCTGCGGTTTTCCTGGGAGCCCTGATGCCTTATGTGTTTTCTGCGCTCACCATAAAAGCGGTGAGTGATGCTGCCCAGGCAATGATTGAAGAGGTGCGCCGGCAGTTTAACGAAATCGAACCCCTGAAGAAAGCCCTTGCAGTAATGAAGAAAAACAGCGACCAAGGTACCCACCAAAGTATGTGGAGTGACAAGGATCAACAGATAATGAACGATGCTGAAGGAACTCCCGAGTATGGAAAATGTGTAACGATATCTACCCGTGCCGCCCTTCGTCATATGATTTTGCCGGGTGTCTTTTCTGTTGCCGTACCGGTTGTTATAGGCCTTACCATGGGAGCAGAGGCGCTGGGTGGTTTACTTGCTGGGGTAACTGTTTCCGGTGTTTTGTTTGCCATATTCCAGTCCAATGCCGGAGGTTCGTGGGACAATGCCAAGAAGCTTATCGAAAGCGGCATTACCCACAATGGTAAGCATTATGGCAAAGGATCAGATGCTCACAAAGCCTCAGTGGTAGGTGATACTGTAGGAGATCCGCTAAAGGATACCTCGGGACCCTCGCTCAATATTCTGCTGAAACTTGTTTCCATTGTGGCGCTTGTATTGGCAGGTTCAATATTTTAAATAAGCAGAAAAACCAGATAAAAAAAAGCTGCCGCTCTTCATGGAACGGCAGCTTTTTTTTTGCGGAGTGACCTTGGAAGGTGCATTATTTGTCATGCTGATAGTTTTCTTTGAGGTAGGCGGGGTTGAATTCGAAGAAATTATCATAATAATCGGGAGAGTAATATAATCAAGGGTTGCCGAACACTTTGCTGACACTAAAAACAATGAATTATAAACGCTTAATGTCTGAGTAATTCATTACCTTATTTGGAGGAATTCAGGATCAAACCGGGCAAAGCCCCCTGTAATATCAACAACACTGTTGTGTCGCATGCAATGACCAATATAGGCTTTGTCGTCAATAACAAAAACAGCACAGTTTCTGGTTCTTGGTGTTACAAAGTATCGAACGGGCAACCTTGCTGCTTTTTGCCAGCTGTCGTTATGTGGGTCGTAAGCATATAAATACCGGTTTAAATCTAAATCTTCAGCAGACTGGTTGGAAACATTGCCAAGGCCGGCATAAGCCTGGCCATCGACAACAAAGGCAGATCCTCCGTACAGTGCTTTTGGGAAAGGGTTTAATTGTACCCAAGTGTTGTTGTTCAGGTCAAAGCGGTAAAAGTTGTTTACCGGATTATTTTGAGATTTTCCCGTTCCCACATACAACTGATTGCCGAGGCTAAATCCAAAGGCTTCTGTGAGGTCGGATATGGGGTGGGGGGGCAATTCAATCCACTCGTCATTATGCAAGTTGTATTCAAAAAAATTGGAGCTTATACCCAATTGATCAAGTCCTGCCAGCATAAAAGCACGGTTGTCTGTTTCCAGGCTCAGTCTGCCGTAATGATTTACATCTTGATAAGGGAAAGTTTCTTTTTCCGGAAAATAATTGTCGGAGACGTACTCCACAACCCGACCTCTATTTGGAAAATCTGGAAGGTGTCCTGCGACTATGAAGGGGCGGTCTTCAACAACAAATGAATTTACATAAATGGAGTTAAAAGACAAATCAAATGCCATACTCCACGAATCTGTGGCGGGCACATATCGATAGTACCTGTAATTGGTACTATAGGCTGCACTTCTACATCCGCCATAATACCCATTGCCATTGTGTGAAAAAGCGGTTGGATACCCGCATCGATCGTTATTGGGTTCGCTGATTGCATACCATGGACTGATATGGTAAAAAAGGTCTTCCGACTCTCCTCTCCTTGTATTATAAGTGATCTGGATCTTGCTCTCGGTTCGGAAGCCAACATCATCCAGGACGGCTATTATTCGGGTGCTGGTCCATTCAACAATAGTAAAGGCATCATTTATTCGTGATGATAAAGAGACCCAGTTCAGTTGATCATCAGAAGAGTGTCCCAGGTGTTTTCCGTAGATCGTTATAGTATCGCCGTCATAACCCTCTTCAGGATAGAAACTTTCAATTACTGGAGGGCTGTTATGAAACAACATCTCTGCTGATAGAGATTGGCCGGCTATTTCAACAATAATTTCGGATTTGTCGGCCCAACGTACGGAAGGTACTGTCACCATAAGGGTGTCTGCACCAAGACCGACAATGCCAGCTTCCAGCCATCCCGGGTTAGCATTTTGCCGGAAGATCACTTTTGTGTCATCGAGATGACCGGTCAGTCTTTTTCCATGTATCAGGATTGTATCCTGCCACACACCCGCTTCAGGATAAAACCCTGTAATTTCGAACATCTCTCCTGAAAAGAATACGCTTACCCGATCACCCAGATAGAGATAATCATCATCCCTGGCAAAAGCATAAATGTAGATCTCTGAGTCAACCACTTGCCGATTAATAGTGTAATGGTCAAACTTCAGTGCCCTGGTTGTTTCTCCAAGGATGATGGTATCCTGAGATAAAGGATTTTGCTGCCCTTGTATGCTTATAATGAAACCATATGCAATTGTATCTTTCCCTTCCCAGGCTCCACCACTAATCTCACCTCGAAGCAAAGCGCCTTCTGTATTGATGTTAGATGGATGAAGGGTGATCGCTAGAGGAAATTGTCCTGCAGTAGGAAATTCAACATCTTTAGAACATCCAAAAAGAAATAAAAACAATAAAACAAGCGAAACGCAGAATAGAGACATAATAATAAATTGAATAATGAATTTATGGGTTTGAAGCAAATATACAAAAAGAGATTTATTTAAAAGTGAATTGTTTAATGCTTTTTGAAGTTCAATGCCTTACCCTTACAAATCCAGAAGATGGGATTGCATTTCAGTTGGATTAAAGATCTTGGTTTTAACCCGTCGCGATTTGGGTAAAACATATCATAACTGAAAGCAACGAAAATTACTGTCAGTACAATATTTATGGGGGTACTGTAAAGAAATATACGGGGCAGGCAAAGCAAAAAAAAAGGAGCACCCACCAGGGATGCTCCTTTTTCAAAATATCAATTTCAACTAAAGCTTACGCAGTAGTGAAAGTAGTTTGTCCACCTTTGGCGGCTTGCTTTTCGCGGGCTACGGCTTGCGCGGCAGCAAGGCGTGCGATGGGAACGCGGAAGGGTGAGCAGCTTACGTAGTCCATACCTACTGTGTGGCAGAATTCTACTGAGCTGGGTTCTCCACCGTGTTCACCGCAGATACCGATTTTCAGACCGGGACGTCCCTTGCGGCCTCTTTCAATACCCATTTTTACCAACTGGCCAACACCTTCCTGATCCAATACCTGGAAGGGGTCGTTCTTAAGCAATCCTTTTTCCACGTAGATGGGAAGGAATGTACCAGCGTCGTCGCGTGAGTAACCAAAGGTCATCTGGGTTAGGTCGTTGGTACCGAAGGAGAAAAATTCTGCATTTTCGGCAATCTTATCGGCTACCAGACATGCTCTTGGAATTTCAATCATTGTACCTACCAGGTGCTCGATGGACTCTCCACGTTCTTCGAATACTTGTGCAATGGTGTCGCGTACAATTTTTTCCTGCAATTTCATCTCCTCATGCGTACCGGTAAGGGGAATCATGATTTCAGGAATAGCAGTGATACCTTTTTTCTTCAGGTTGAGTGCTGCTTCGATGATAGCGCGTGCCTGCATTTCAGTGATTTCGGGATACGTGTTACCTAAGCGGCAGCCACGGTGTCCGAGCATGGGGTTGAATTCGTGCAGTGAATCCACTTTTGCTTTTACCTCATCGGCAGAGATTCCCATTTCTTTGGCCATTTCAGCCTGGTTTTCGGGCTCATGTGGCAGGAACTCATGCAATGGGGGGTCAAGCAGACGAACGGTTACCGGTAAGTCGTGCATGGCTTCGAAGATACCTTCAAAGTCTTCGCGCTGGATGGGTAGCAGTTTGTCAAGGGCTTTGCGGCGTCCGGCTTCGTCGTTGGCAAGAATCATTTCGCGCATGGCTTTGATACGTACTCCTTCAAAGAACATATGCTCGGTACGGCAAAGGCCAATACCTTTTGCCCCAAATTCGCGGGCCACTTTTGAATCGTGGGGAGTATCAGCATTGGTACGAACACTCATGCGGGTGTGTTTTTCTGCCAGTTCCATCAGCTCGGCGAAGTCACCGCTTACTTCAGGATCAACGGTAGCAATTTTGCCGGCGTAAACAATACCTGAAGTACCATTAAGAGAAATGAAGTCACCTTCTTCGTATTTCTTGCCATCAATGGTCATGGTGCGGTCTTTGTAACTTACTTTAATGGTACCTGCACCAGAAATACAGCATTTACCCATTCCACGGGCAACTACAGCAGCATGAGAGGTCATACCGCCGCGGGCAGTAAGAATACCTTCAGCGGCATCCATACCACTAAGGTCTTCAGGAGATGTTTCTACACGTACCAGGATCACTTTCTCTCCTCTGGCAGCCCATTCGGCAGCTTCATCAGCAAAGAAAACGATTTTACCGGTAGCAGCACCGGGCGAAGCGGGAAGACCTTTGGCAATAGCTTTGGCTTTCTGCTCTTCATTGACGTCGAAAACGGGGTGCAGCAATTCGTCCAGTTTGTAGGCTTCCACACGCAGGAGGGCTTCTGTTTCGGTGAGCATACCTTCGCGCAGCATATCCATAGAGATTTTTACCATGGCAGCACCGGTACGTTTACCTGAGCGGGTTTGCAGCATCCAGAAACGACCTTCCTGAATGGTAAATTCGATGTCCTGCATGTCGCTGTAATGTGTTTCGAGTTTTTTCTGGTTTACATAGAGCTCTTTGTAGAGGTCTGGAAATAATTCTTCCAGTGAAGTATACTTTTCGCTTCGCTCTTCCTCGCTTATACCCTGCAGTTTTGCCCAGCGCAGTGAACCTTCTTTGGTAATCTGACGGGGGGTACGGATACCAGCTACAACGTCTTCACCCTGTGCATTTACAAGGTATTCACCGTTGAAAATATTTTCTCCTGTGGCAGCGTCGCGGCTAAAGGCAACACCGGTAGCAGAAGTATCGCCCATGTTGCCATATACCATGGCCTGAACGTTTACAGCAGTACCCCATTCAGCAGGGATATCGTGCATAGTGCGGTAGTAGGTAGAGCGGGGGTTGTTCCATGATTCGAAAACGGCCAGTACAGAACCCCAGAGTTGCTCCCATGGATCTTCGGGGAAATCTTTTCCGGTTTGGTCTTTCACGGCTTTCTTGAAACGGGCAACCAGTTCTTTCAAATCATCAACAGTAAGGTCCTGATCGTTTTCAACGCCTTTTTCTTCCTTCATGTGTTCCATGATTTCATCAAAAGGATCCTCATCTTCCTTGCTTTCGGGTTTCATTCCCATTACCACGTCACCGTACATCTGCACGAAGCGACGGTAAGAGTCCCATACAAAGCGCTCGTTGCCTGATTTTTTAATAAGCCCTTGCAGGGTTTCTTTATTCAAACCCAGGTTAAGCACTGTATCCATCATACCGGGCATAGAAGCACGGGCACCTGAACGAACAGAAAGAAGAAGCGGGTTTTCTTTGTCGCCAAAGCCGGCATTCATTTCCTTTTCAACCTTTGCGATGTTCTCTGCCACTTCCGCATGAATAGCTTCAATGGTTTTTTCGCGTCCTACTGCATTGTACATGGTACATACTTCGGTAGTAATGGTAATTCCCGGAGGTACCGGTACACCAATATTTACCATTTCTGCAAGGTTCGCACCTTTACCACCCAGCAGGTTGCGCATGCTGGTATCTCCATCGGCTTTTTTGCCTCCAAAATAATAAACCTTCTTGTTTTTTTCCATTGTTAATTAAATTTGGTCTGTCATCTAAAGTGAATAAATAAATTCAATTCTATCCTTTTTTCCTTCATATGCATAATAGTTCTGCGCTCATTAATTGTTGTTAATTTGTTGAAAAACAGAATATTGTATCGATTTTTGCTGAAAAAAGAAGTACAAATTTACGGTTTTTTTTGCTTGGTTTGATGCCTGTTTTTTAAATTTATACTTTTTCGTGATAGTTGAATGACGGGGTAATTTGATAAAAAGCATGTACTTTTGTGCCTTTAAAAACAGAAATTTTAATCTTTATGGCTAAGGAAAAACCTTCTATTCCCAAAGGAACACGTGACTTTTCACCGGAAATTATAGCCCGCAGAAATTACATTTTTAATACTATTCAGAAAGTATACCAGCTCTATGGCTACAAGCCCATAGAAACGCCCGCCATGGAAAACCTCTCCACCCTGATGGGGAAGTATGGTGAAGAAGGAGATCGTTTGATCTTCAAAATTCTTAACTCAGGTGACTTTTTGTCTAAGGCCGACAATAGTACAGTTGAATCAGGGGATTCCCTGAAGCTTAGTACACAGATTTGTGAAAAGGCCCTGCGCTACGACCTAACAGTACCTTTTGCACGCTATGTGGTGCAGCACCAGCACGAAATCACATTCCCCTTCAAGCGTTACCAGATACAGCCTGTGTGGAGAGCCGACAGACCTCAAAAGGGACGTTACAGAGAGTTCTTTCAGTGCGATGCAGATGTAATAGGGAGTGATTCGCTGTTCAACGAATTCGAGCTGGTTCAGATTATCGATAAGGTTTTTTTTCAGCTGGGACTGAATATTACCGTAAAAATCAATAACCGGAAAATTCTTGCCGGAATAGCTGAATACATTGGGTTTGCAGATAAAATCATTGACATTACCATTGCCATCGATAAGCTGGATAAGATTGGTCTTGAGAAGGTAAATGAAGAGCTTGTGGAAAGAGGGCTTACCCGGGAAGCAGTGGAAGCCCTGCAACCCATTATGCTGCTGGAGGGAGATCAAATACAAAAACTCGCCACCCTGAAGCAGGTACTTGCCACTTCGCCCAGCGGTATGAAAGGGATAGAAGAGATGGAAGAGGTTTTTAACTGGCTGGAAAATTCTCCCACCCGCTGCACCGTTGAACTTGACCTTACCCTTGCCCGGGGCCTAAACTATTATACCGGTGCCATCATTGAGGTAAAAGCCAACGATGTAAGCATGGGAAGCATTTGTGGCGGCGGACGGTACGATGACCTGACCGGCATATTTGGCTTGCAGGGAATGTCGGGTGTGGGTATATCCTTCGGTGCCGACAGAATTTATGATGTAATGCTCGAACTCGGTTTGTTTCCTGAAGATGTGCTTACATTTAGTCAGCTGCTGTTGGTTAATTTTGGTCCGGAGGAACAGAAATATGCTCAAAAAGTACTTGTAAAGCTCAGAGAAGCGGATATTCGATGTGAACTTTATCCTGATGCAGCCAAAATGAAAAAACAAATGCAGTATGCCGATAAAAACAACATTCCCTTTGTACTGGTAATCGGCAAAAATGAAATGGAAACAGGAGAGCTTTCATTGAAAAATATGAAAAGCGGCGACCAGCAATCCTTACCCATTGAACAAATCATCGCACAATTGCAACAACATTGATATAGTCACACAGATTTATCCAAATACCTATAGTTAAACAGGATTATCAAAACACAACACCCTATATGCAAGAATATCAAATTACTTCCAAACATCTCGATTTCGAGACCCTGAGAACCATTCTGGACAACCGGATTCCCATAAAGCTTTCTGAAGAAAGTATCCGCTTAGTAGAGCATTGCCGCAAGTATCTGGATGAAAAAACAGCCTCTCAAACCGAACCGATTTACGGTGTAACCACCGGGTTTGGCTCTTTATGCAACCATAGCATTTCAGCATCAGATTTGGGACAACTACAGAAAAACCTGGTTATGTCGCATGCCTGTGGGATGGGAGAAACGGTAGATGAAGAAATAGTGCGAATCATGCTTTTTCTGAAAATCCAGTCATTATCGTATGGAAATTCGGGAGTACAACTCTGTACCCTTGAGCGGTTGATTGATTTTTACAACCATGATATCATGCCGGTGGTTTACAGTCAGGGTTCACTGGGTGCTTCGGGTGATTTGTCTCCCCTTGCCCATCTGAGCCTACCCTTGCTGGGACTGGGAGAAGTTTTTTATGAGAATGAAATTGTACCTACTGAGGAGGTGTACCAGAAGCTGGGCTGGGCTCCCATAGAACTTGCATCGAAAGAGGGGTTGGCATTGCTCAACGGCACCCAGTTTATGGGGGCTTATGGAGTATATATTTTGCTGAGAACTTTCCGGTTGGAAGGATGGGCCGATGTGATAGGAGCCTTGTCGCTGGATGCCTTCGACGGGCGTATTGAACCTTTCTTTGAGCCGGTGCACCGCATCCGTCATCACAAAGGACAAATGGAAACTGCCGAACGAATCCGCAATTTGCTCAAAGGGAGCGAGCTGATAGAAAGACCCAAAAACCATGTGCAGGATCCATACTCGTTTCGCTGCATGCCCCAGGTGCATGGTGCCAGCAAAGACGCAATTGGTTATGTGGCGCAGGTGTTTGAAAATGAACTTAATGCGGTTACCGATAATCCCACCATTTTTCCTGAAGAGGATATGATCATCTCGGCAGGAAATTTTCATGGCCAACCCCTGGCCCTGGCCCTGGATTTCATTGCCATTGCATTGGCAGAGCTGGGTAATATCTCCGAAAGAAGAGTGTACAGGCTGATTTCCGGAACCCGCAAATTGCCCTCTTTTCTTGTGGCTAACCCCGGGCTCAATTCAGGTTTCATGATTCCCCAATATACTGCTGCATCTATCGTTAGCCAGAATAAGCAATATTGTACTCCTTCATCTGTAGATTCTATCGAATCATCGCAAGGGCAGGAGGACCACGTGAGTATGGGCGCCAATGGCGCAGTGAAGGCACTCAAGGTTTTGAGAAATCTCGAAAAACTCCTGTCCATAGAATTATTTAATGCCGCGCAGGCACTGGAATTCCGCCGCCCTGCAAAATCTTCTCCACCCATCGAAAAACTCATCGGTGAATTGAGAAAAACCGTAAAGTTTGTGGAAGATGATACCATTATGTACAAAGAAATGGATAAGGTGCTTAAGTTTCTGGAAAAAGAGAATGTTAATGATTACCTATCCTGACATAGTTTGTTTATTCCATGTTTTCGGGTTTTTCTGTGGATGTTTTTCTAATGTAAAGCAAATCAAATCCTTCATTGGTGTAATTTAATTTTGTTTTTAAGTATTTTTGTACTACTTTTCACCACTAATTCAACGACTACTTACGATATAAACAAACCGGATTTATCATGGAGAATGACAATACAATACCCCAGGAAAAAAAACGTCCCATATACCTGACCGTTTTATGTGTAATTGCTTTTATACATGTTGGGATGTCCATATTGATGGGGTTAGTTGGCACCATTATGTCGCCGGAATTGGGGTGGTTTGAAACTTCAGGAATGTTTGGCTTGTTTACCGAAGGGATGAGCCATTTATTGGGTCTGTTCTGGTCGGTAGTGATTTTGTTATTATCTATTATTGCCTTTTTTGGTATCATTCAAATATGGAACATGATGCGAATTGGGGTGCTGGTGTTTTCTATCCCTCTTTTTCTTACCATAATTATTCCATTGATATTGATGGGCGGTGGATGGTGGATCCTCATTCCCAATATCATTATACTGTTCTTTCTTATCTTTCTTTTTGCGCTCAATTACGAAAGACTCAAATAGGCTTTTATTATATCAAACAAAACAAAACCCCGGGGTTGCAGTTAACCACCGGGTTTTGTGTTTTAAATACGTTGCAGTTTTGAGTCGCCAGCTTTATTGGGTAACCGGCAGAAAGCTATACCTTTCTCCGTAGAATAGCATTTGATCCAAAAAACTTTCGGGATACTCTATCCTGATATCAACGATACGGTCGGTTCGCACAACAGGGATAAAACGCGGGTTGATGAATGCGGCATACGGGGGAATGCCCAGCCTTGAATAGCGCTCATGTACCTCTGTGAGCAACTCCTGATCTACTTTTACACCATAATTTTCCACCAGTTTCCGGGCCGCCTCAAAATCTCCTTCAGACTTTATTCGTTGTACATCATGCAGCAAGACTCCAAACAGTTCTCGGAGTTTTTCATGGTTGTGAACCACAAAACAGGTTTTCCCATTTACAAAGGTTTTCTCAATTACATTGTCTTCTTTTCCCATTTCCATCACTTTAGAAGCGATGAGCTGGCGGTTTCGCATGTGTGTTTGTTCAATGTTTTGGCCCGGTTCAATGCGGTACAACTGCTGCATCAATCCATTTTTAATGTAAGAGTTGTATTGTGCAACACCCACATCCAGGGAGGGGATTATTCCCAGCTCAACCAGCCTGGGGTCCAGCATAAAATACAAGGCAGCCAGATCGGCCCTGGCTTCTTCTATTACCGAAGCATAGTTTTTCAGTGTAATGCTCATCTCGGCTACACCGGGCTTTAACCTGCCCGAACCATGGCCGATTATTTCATGCAAATCGGTATGGAGGTTATTGGCCATAAATCCGTATTTTTTGGTAAGTTCTGTTTCTGCTTCATTGCATGCAAATTCACCAATGATACCACTCTCCAGGTTTGCCTGGTGGTAGGCATGGGCAATGTTGGTTATGGTAACCGACTTGGAACCGTACTCTCTTCTGATCCAGTCGGAGTTGGGCAAATTTACCCCAAGGGGAGGGGTGGGGCTGTTGTCGCCCGCCACGGCTGCTATGTTGATGGCCCGGGCCGATATCCCTGAAACTTCGGGTTTCCTGTATGCTTCATCAACAGGCAAGTGATCTTCAAACCACTGGGCGTTTTCAGAAATAAGCTGAGTGCGGTTGCCGGAAGCTTTGTCAATGATGGAAACCATTGACTGGTAAGAGCCTTTCAAACCAAAGGGATCGCCATATACTTCAATAAATCCATTGGTAAAGTCTACTTCAGACTGGGTGTCCTGCACCCACAAAATGCTGTATTCATCAAACAGTGCCAGATCACCCGTTTCATAAAAAATGATGAGTTTACCTATTATCTGTCGTTGATGATCGTTTTCTGCAACTGAAAGGGCCTTCTCCAGCCAGGAAATGATTTGCTCAATGGCTCTTGAATACATACCGCCGACACGCCAAATCTTTTCTTTAACGATTTCGTTTGATTTGGCCAACTGCGAATTTAATCCCCATGATAAAGGTCTGTCGTTGTCAGGATCCTGGAACTGGTTGTAAAACTCCAGTACTTCTTCCTGTGTAACATTGTGATAAAAATTGTTGGCTGACTCCATGGCCATATCCGCATTGGGATCGAGATTGACCTTTTTGGCATCAATTTGCGGGTCGAATATTATGGGAGTTAGCATGTAGATGAGCGTATTGAGCTCTTCCGTGCCATGCACAGGAAAGTTTCCTTCAGGTGAATTGTTGATCAGATCAATAAAATATTCTTCGGAAAACTCTGGTATGATTTTATTGCTGGAATAATGATGATGAATACCATTGGCCACAAAAACTCTTTTGGCATAAACCAGGAAGTTTTGAAAATCTTCTGTTTCCCGGTTTCCGTTAAAGTGTTTGATGATTTCTTCCAGGGTTTTGCGGATGGAAAGATTGTGCCTGTAGTTCTGATCCCAGAAAATATCCCTGCCCGACTGTGCAGCTTCATGGAGGTAGTAAATCAATGTTTTTTGCTGAAGGGAAAGTTCTTCAAAGCCGGGTATTTCATATCGCAGTATTCTGATATCGGCAAATTGTTCTGTCTGGTATTGAAACGAATGCATAGTTTGATTGGCTTTATCATGTCCGCATGCAGCCAGGCAAATTACTGCAAATACAAACAAACTTTTGTTGAGAGCGTGCATGGGATCAGGATTAGGGGGTTACAAATATGTTGGTTGTATTGAAATATTAAAGTTGAAGATATTGGGTGATTAGCTGTCTGCAACCCGGTTTGTTTACCTTGGGTTGGGGCGTTCCTGGTAGGATTCAATCCCGCTGTATTG
>SLPR01000177.1 GCA_007131895.1 Bacteroidales bacterium
ACTGCCGGAATTTAAAATGGTTTATTGGGCTGATATTCTTTATCCTCAGCCTCTTGACAAAACGATTGAGGACCCTGAAGATCCCGGTTTCATTAGTGAGAAATACACAAAGGCTGACCCCGGTTTTGAGCGTGGGAAACACCGGTTCAGAAAAAAAGTGCTGGGATTCCTGGGAAAACAGCTTTACAGAATTTTTCTCAATGAAGATTTCACCCTTAAATATTCCTTTATTCCTGATTACATCCTGCGAAAGTACTTTTCGGATTTGGATGTTTATTACAAGGAAGAAAATGAAACCGAGGATTCTGAGGAATACAGGAAAAAGGAACTCATCAAGCAAAGACTTGCCGATGTTCTGGAAAAACATAAAAATGATGAAATCCTGCTCATTGCTCATTCCATGGGCTCCATTATTGCTTTTGATGTTTTAAGCTTTTTTGCTCCTGAATCAAAAGTCCACACCTTTATCACTATTGGTTCTCCATTGGGTTTACCTCTTGTTGTAAGCAAAATCGCATCACAATACAAGAAGAATACCAGTGGCCAGAAAGAAATGGTAACTCCTCCGGGAGTATATGGCAACTGGCTTAACTTCTCAGATATTCTGGATAAAATAACCCTAAACTACAAGCTCTCGCGAAAATATAAATTCAACAGACATGCAATAAAACCCAGGGACTTTGGTATTATAAACGACTATTTCAGTGAAGCAGGAAAGCATAATCCGCATAAGTCGTTTGGGTATCTTCGCACTAATGAGTTTTCCTATATGCTCAATAACTTTATTGACCATTGAGTTAAATAAATCACTGGGTTGATGCCTGTTGATTTTTCCTATCTGAAAGCATACTTTTGCCTGAGGATAACGGTAAGCGTTAAACCTATGGCTGCCATAACACCGCCTGCAATAAATGCAGGTGTATAACTTCCTGTGGCATCAAAAAGCCAGGAGCCGAAAATGGATGCTACCGCTCCGGTGCCAAAGGCAGTATATACGATACCGTAGTTTATTCCCAGGTGTTTTGTTCCGAATGCAATAGACGTTTGATTGGGGAAAAGCGCCATAGAAGCGGCAAAGCCCCAGCCCAGAATTGCAGAAGCAATGTACAGAACAGGCAGATTAACAGCAAATACCGGGAACAGGAAGAAGGTAATGGTCTGCATCAGGTAAGTAACTGACAAAACTTTCAGTACGCCATACCTGTCGCCTAAATAACCTGCCAGGGGGCGTCCCAGTCCGTTGAATACAGCAAATATAGACAAGGCAAAGGCCGCTTTCACCGGAGGCAGGCCTACAACACTCTCTCCATAGGGCAAAATCAGGGTAAGGCAAACAAAACCCCCAAAAAGAATCAGGGTGAAAGTTGGCCATATATACCAGAATACCGGGCTTTTCAGCATTTGTTTTGGTGTTGCATCACCAATGATCATCTTGCTGGTATTGATAGATTTTTTGGAAGCATCAAAATTTACAGGCACCCAGCCCAGCGGGGGATTCCTGGTGAGCCAGGAGGCAAACAAAGAACCTATAGTGGTAATAACAGCAATGATGAGAAAGGTTTGTTCGATGCCATAAGAGGGAATCAGTAATTTCGCTTTTAGCGGGGCCCATACTACTGCCGATAAGCCCATGCCGGTAACGGACAATGCAATGGCAAGACCCGGGAAATCGGGAAGCCATTTTCTGGAGGGAGGAATGGCGCATGCATACCCAATTCCCCCGGCAGTGCCTCCAATCAAACCATAGGTAACCACAAGCCACCAGGTATAAGGGAAAGAGCCTACCAGGGAAGCCAGGCTATAGGCAACAGCAAACAAAAGTGCTGCCAGCAATCCGGTTTTCCTGGGTCCAATTTTGTCCTGAAGCCTCCCGGCAGGGATGGTCATTACTGCCGACATAAATATAAATACCAGGAAGGGGATGTTGGCCTGGGCTTTTGTCCATCCAAATTGTTCTCCCATGGGGTTGATAAAGGCACTATAGGCATAGGCCGTACCCACCATGAGGGTAAATACAAAACCGGCAAATGGAATGCTCCACCGGGTAAGAAAGTAAGTGTTTTTTGTTGCCATTGTTGTGTTTGATAAGTGTTGTTTTATTGATTGTATTCTAAGTGTGATGGTGTATTGAATTTTCAAGCATATTAAATTCCTGACATCAATTCTACCTGATGCCTGCTGCCATTTTTGCTCCCCTTTTCAAGAGAAGAAATGCATGCACGGACCGCCCCGGAAATCTAAGATGTGTGTTTTTCGTGGGTTTTTGTTCTTTGGATAGATGCCTTCCCCAAAAGAATTTGCAAACATAGAATATTTTATTGAAACCGGATGACTTTCATGAAAGCTTCATGAACTATTTGTGCTCAAAAAAAGCAATGAATAAGTTGTTATTTGCTTACATACAGCAACATAAATCAGATTTTTTGAATAAAGAACTGGTGAAATATTTTATAGTTATTCACAATTCAGCCAATAGCTTTGTTTTCCTTTTGCTCCTGCGGGTTCTTGTGGCAGTTCCGTTTGCACATACTTTTCTTGTGCTTTCAATCGTATGCCGGACAATGAAAGAATCATTTGAAACCTGCCTGGATTTTAAAACTTGAATAAGTCCGGGAAAACCTTGTGTTTTGTCTGTGGCAAAAGGGCTATATTTGCAGCTAAAACGGCTATCGGACAATGAAAATCCTTTTGCTTACTCCACCGCTTACCCAGCTGAATACTCCCTATCCGGCTACCCCTTACCTGAAAGGCTTTCTGGAGCAGGAAGGCCATGAGGTGATGCAGGCCGATCTGGGCATTGAGCTGGTGAATCGCTTGTTTTCCCGCGAGGGACTTGAGGCAGTGTTTGGTGAGCAGGACCGAAAGGTTCCTCAGTCATTCCGAAAAATGTTGGTGCAAAAACAACAGTACCTGGATACTGTTGATGCAGTAATGCGCTTTCTGCAAGGCAAAGAGCCAAGCCTGGCCACACGCATCTGCAATACCGACTGGTTACCGCGCGGGGCACGTTTTCGCAATATGGCCGATATAGACTGGGCATTCGGAACTCTGGGTAATACGGAAATGGCCCGGCATATCGCAACCTTGTATATTCAGGATATCGCTGATTTGATTAAGGAAACCCATAGTCCCCACTTCGAACTTATCCGCTATGCCGAACATCTGTGCCTTCTCCTGCCCAAGTTGGATCCCCTGCTGCAGGAGCTGGAAAAACCCGACACACTTCCCGATACCCTGCTGCTGGAGTTGCTGGATGAAAAGATGCGCAACTTCCAACCCGATGTGGTAGGTATAAGCATCCCTTTTCCGGGCAACCTGATGGGGGCCTTTCTTTGCAGTCGTTTTGTCAGAAAGAATTATCCCCATGCACAGGTGGTCTGGGGTGGGGGATATGTCAATACCGAACTACGGCAATTGCAAGACAAGAGGGTTTTTAAGTTTACCCATTACATCTGCCTGGATGATGGTGAGCCTGCCTGGCGTGGCCTAGTGCGGTACCTTGCAGATGGCGATGAAACCCATCTTTGCCAGACCTTTTTTTTGGATCAGGCCGGTGAACTGCGTTTCCTGCCCGCCCGGCCCGAACACCATATCCCTTTCCGGCAGGTTCCCGCTCCCGATTATTCCGATCTGCCGCTGCATAAGTATATCTCTCTTATTGATGTGGCCAATCCCATGCACAAGCTATGGAGCGATGGCCGCTGGAACAAACTCACCCTGGCCCATGGTTGCT
>SLPR01000094.1 GCA_007131895.1 Bacteroidales bacterium
CCATTGAGCACCCGTACATCTTTTACTCCTGCGTACATCATGATCAGTGCGCATCGGATAGCTCCCAGATGCCCGGCAGCACTTCCCGGAAAAGGATCGTCGTTGTTGGGAAAGGAGAATCGGCCATAGACAATAACGGTAGTATCGGCAGTAATGCCATGCTGTTCCAGAGCGGCTTTCAATTCTTCGGGAGAACGCCTGTTCCAGGTGTCGGGAGATTCCAGGGAAAGGGTATCCAGGGCAATGGCACCGGGAATATGACCCTGCAGGTAATCATCATAGTTGCGATAGTGGGCATGGCAAACCACGAATTTTTTTTCGTTTTTATTATGAGGAGGCTTGCCCCCCGATACCAAGGTGCTTAACCACGCCGGATACACCAGGTGCCGGTAGTTTGCCATTTTTTCCATGGGCAATGTATCGTCAACAATCCATTCATCCATAAAATGGTGATAAAGATGGATATCGTTATAACCAGCTTCTTCAAATCTTCGTGCCACCTGCATCACAGATTCCTCTTCATAACCATACAGCACGATTTTATGATGGGGCAGGATTTCTTTATGCCGCACGATTTCGATCCAGTCAATGTAGGTGGCCCATTTTACCGGCAAAGTCCGCGCTCCTTTGATGTGTCCTCCCCGGGGTTCGTCTCGGAGTTGCCATCCATTGTAGGCCTCCGTAGGCCGGGTGTCAATGATAACGCATGCATCATTTTTCATCCATTCCCTTAGTTGCAATGTGGTAGCCGGTTGATAGTTTTTGTGCATAATGAGTGGTAAAGTTTAAAGATGGTTTGTTATAAAAAAGGTTGACGCAAAAATGAATAAAACAAAAGGGGCAACAGGAAATCTGCACCTTTAACATACTGTATTCTTGCTGTTTTGGGATGGGAAAAGTATTCTTATCGTGCAGCGTTTACTCTTCACTTATTTTGACTCCCTTCCAAAAGGCAATGTGGTTTTTAATCTGGCTGGCAGCTGCCTTGGGTTCGGGATAATACCATGCGGCATTTTCGTTGATTTTACCCTCCACTTCAAGATGGTAATACTTTGCCGTCCCTTTCCATGGGCATGCGGTAGTATGAGAGCTGGGTTTGAAAAATTCTTTTTCAATCGATTCTTCAGGAAAATAATGATTTCCTTCTACTACAACAGTATTGTTGCTGCTGGCAACGGTTTTGTTATTCCATGTAGCCTTCATATTCGCTGGGATTTAGGTTTTTATCCATAAACTATCTGTAAAGTAATTATTTTTATCTGAAAAATTCCGGCTCACTTCAAAACCGTAATCTTTGGCAAGAAGGTGTATGTCCTCATGGTTGAACTTTTGGGAAAGCTCCATGAAGATAGGTTCCCATTTTGCGAATGGGATTTTTTTGTCAAGTTTACCCAGGGTTACAATTTGCTCCGCTTTGCTGACCAGATAGCTTTTCATGGCACCCGTAACAGGGTTGTAGCTGGTATGGTGATGAAACTGTGAAATGTCAAAATCGGCATCAAGTTCATGATTGATGCGCAGCAGATGATTCAGGTTAAAATCCAGGGTGTGGCCCGTGGGGTCATCATAAGCATCTATGATAATGTCAGGTGATTTTTTCTGGTCAAAACCGATCAGGACTTTATCTCCTTTTGCTGTCATCCGGGACAGCAATTGCAGGAATTCGTCCTGTTCGTCCGGAAAGAAATTGCCAATATTGCTGCCCAGGAACAGAATAATTTTTTGGACTCCATTCTGTTCTGACAAATCTTTCATGATTTGAAAAAAGTCCCCTGCTTGCTTGTTGATTTTGATTCCCTTGAATTGTTGTTCCAAATCGGTACTCAATTTTTCAAGGGCATAAATGGAGATATCCACAGGAACATAAGTGAAATCCTGTTGTATCCCGGTTAGGGCCTGCAGGAGTATTTTGGTTTTCAATCCATCTCCCGGGCCCAGCTCAATGATTTCAAACGGGCCATGGGCAGGCACCAGGGCTTTGGCAATGGATGATGCCTGTTCTGAAAAGATGTTGAATTCACATTCGGTTAGATAGTACTGCGGCATGCGCATGATTTGCTGGAAGATTCTGCTCCCGTTTTGGTCATAAAAGTATTTGGGCAGCAGATATTTATTTTTGGCGGTCAGTCCTTTTAACGCATCCCTGGCAAAAAGGGAGATTTTTTCATTGATCAGCATTATCTGTTCTTTTTTGGTTAAAAAAAGTGAATACAGCAGATAGAACAAACTGATAGCGCTTTTGCTCAAATTCAATCCCGATATTTTGCAGTAAATTTTGCTTTATATGTGTTTGGTCGCTGATTTACCCGATATATCCCCTTATTTTTGCAGAAAAAACTCCATGACGCTAAGTGTTTTTTCCGATGAGCATTATATGGGCGAAGCCCTGAAAGAAGCTCAAAAAGCTTATGATGCCGATGAAGTGCCCGTGGGAGCGGTCATAGTTTGCGACAATGTGGTCATAGCCCGTTCGCACAACCTCACCGAACGGCTCAACGATGTAACAGCCCATGCCGAAATGCAGGCATTTACGGCAGCAGCGGAATACCTGGGAGGGAAATACCTCAAGGATTGCACCCTGTATGTCACCCTTGAACCATGTGTGATGTGCGCGGGTGCATCCCAGTGGACCCAGATTGGAAAAATCGTGATAGGTGCCATGGACGAGAAACGGGGTTTCAGCAAATATTCTTGCGGGTTGCTGCATCCCAAAACCAAGCTGATTACGGGGGTGCGCGCTGAAGAATCTGCCCGGCTGATGGTGGAGTTTTTTCAGAAAAGGAGGTAGTTTAAAGTCAGTGTTGTACCTTGCACCCAGGCCCGCTGGGGTAGTAGAACAGAGAAACTTTTCATGGCACCCCTACGGGATTAAGATGGTGGATGTATTCCGCATATTTTCTATAATCATAACACCCCTGTGGGGGTTAAGGGTGCTTTAAACCACCAGCACCTCAACTCCCTTTTCCCTGCATTTGGCGATAAGATTTTCCGGGGCAGCCTGGTCGGTAATGATGGTATCTACCCGCTCCAATCCGCAAATGCGTCCAAATCCTTTCCTTCCAAACTTGGAAGAATCGGCAACTATGATTACTTTGGTGGCTGCATTGATCATCACCTGGTTGAGGGAAGCCTCCATGGCATTGGTAGTGGTAAGTCCGTATTCCGGATCAATGCCATCGACTCCCAAAAACAAGCGGTTGCTGTTGAATCCCTGCAGCATTTTTTCGGCATGAGGCCCCACCACTGATGACGAGCTTTTTCTTATCATGCCTCCCAGCTGAATGACTTCGATGTCGGGGATAAGGGAAAGATTTTGAGACGCTATTATGGAAGCTGAAATTACGGTAAGGCCTTGCACTGTTGTTATTTGACGGCTCAGCTCATTGATGGTAGTGCCCGAAGCAAATATCACACTGTCGAATGGCTCAATCAATAATGCTGCCTTCCTGGCAATGCGTTGCTTTTGTTCTACCTGGATTTTTTCCTTCTCGTTTACATGTCTGTCGGCAATATAGGGATCTTGTGGAGCAGCACTTCCATGGGTGCGAAACAAAAGTTTTCGATCCTCAAGAAGTTTCAAATCCTTTCGTATTGTAACGGAACTTACTTTCAGTTCATTGCTAAGTTCAGCAACGCTGACGTGTCCCTTCGCCTTTAAACTGTTGAGAATGTGTTGATGCCGTTCAGCAATGCTCAGTACCATATCGCTTTGTTTTGAGCTTCAAACC
>SLPR01000020.1 GCA_007131895.1 Bacteroidales bacterium
GGTATGCATCAGCAATTGCGACAAGATCACTCCGGGCATGCTGATGGCCGCCATGCGGCTCAATATTCCCACCATCTTCGTGTCGGGCGGACCCATGGAAGCCGGCAAGCTGGGCGATAAAGCCCTTGACCTGGTGGATGCCATGGTGATTGCAGCTGATGACAATGCCAGCGATGAAGAAGTGGAAGAAGTGGAAAAGAATGCCTGCCCTACCTGTGGCTCTTGCTCGGGGATGTTTACCGCCAATTCCATGAACTGCCTCAATGAGGCCCTGGGTTTGGCCCTTCCTGGAAACGGGACTATAGTGGCAACCCACGAAAACAGGCTGGAGCTTTTTAAAGATGCTGCAACCCACATTGTGGAACTTGCCTACCGGTATTATCGTGATGAAGATACATCGGCCCTGCCGCGAAACATTGCGTCCAGAGCCGCTTTCATGAATGCCATGGCTCTGGACATTGCCATGGGAGGGTCCACCAACACCGTTTTGCACCTGTTGGCCATTGCCCATGAAGCGGAAGTGGATTTTACTATGAAGGATATCGATGAACTTTCCCGCAAGGTTCCCGTCCTTTGCAAAGTGGCCCCCGCAAGCCATTATCATGTGGAAGATGTAAACCGGGCCGGCGGCATCATGGCCATCCTGGCCAACCTGGATAAAGCCGGATTGCTGGACACTTCCGTGCCAAGGGTCGATTTTCCCAACCTGGCTGAAGCCATTCGCCAGTATGATGTTACCCAACCCGATGCCAATCCCCGCGCCTTTGAAATATACCACAGCGCACCCGGTGGTTTCAGAAACCTCACCATGGGATCGCAAAAATCAAGATACAAAAACCTGGATCTGGATCGCGAAAAGGGTTGCATCAGGGCGCCGGAACACGCCTGGTTTGAAGAAGGCGGATTGGGTGTGTTGTATGGAAACATTGCCCACAACGGTTGCATCGTAAAAACAGCAGGAGTAGATCCTTCCATATGGCATTTCGAAGGGACTGCCAAAGTGTTTGAATCGCAGGAAGATGCCTGCAAAGCCATTCTCTTGCGCGACATCAAAGAAGGTGATGTAGTGGTGATCCGGTATGAAGGGCCCCGGGGAGGACCGGGCATGCAGGAAATGCTGTATCCCACTTCCTACCTGAAATCCAGGGGGCTGGGAGCAAAATGTGCCCTGATAACCGATGGCAGGTTTTCGGGAGGGACCTCAGGACTTTCTATCGGGCATGTTTCTCCTGAAGCAGCAGCAGGTGGCGAAATTGCCCTGATACGCGATGGAGATAAAATCGTAATCGACATCCCCTCAAGGCAAATCAATGTTGTGGTGCCTGATGAAGTGCTGCAGGAAAGACACACCCAGGAGCTTGCACGCGGCAATCAGGCCTACCAACCGGCTCCACGCCCCAGGAATGTATCACAGGCGCTGAGGGTGTATGCATCCATGGCATCCTCTGCTGATAAGGGTGCCATAAGAGTTTTACCCGAAAACAGCCCTGTATTTTCCAAACCAGAAGAACAAAAAACAACCTAAAAACCAAGATTATGGAAGCTCAAACTTATCAACCCGTAAAGAAAGAACAATCCAAAGCCGTAAACATGACCGGTGCAGAAGCCTTGATGGAATGTCTGGTGCAGGAAGGTGTAGAACTCATGTTTGGTTACCCCGGTGGTGCCATCATGCCGGTGTACGATGCCCTTTATTCCTATACCGATCGCCTGAAGCATGTGCTTGTCAGGCATGAGCAGGGCGCTATTCATGCTGCCCAGGGCTTTGCAAGAGTAAGTGGCAAGGTAGGTATTTGTCTGGTAACTTCCGGACCTGCCGCCACCAATGTTGTTACCGGTATTGCCGATGCCATGATTGATTCTACCCCTGTAGTGATTATCTCGGGACAGGTGGCTTCCAGTCTGCTGGGCACGGATGCATTTCAGGAAACTGATGTTATTGGCATTACACAGCCCGTAACCAAATGGAATTACCAGATCACCCGGGCAGAAGATATCCCCTGGGCCATGGCTAAAGCTTTTTATGTTGCACGCAGCGGAAGGCCCGGCCCCGTTTTGATTGATATTACCAAGGATGCGCAGTTCGGCAAATTTGATTTCAGTTACCAGAAAATGCAATCTATCAGAAGTTATCAACCGGTACCTCAACCCGATTTAGTAAAAATCAATGAGGCCAGCCACCTGATTAACCTGGCTAAAAAGCCTCTGGCACTTGTAGGACAGGGTGTTGTACTTGCCAATGCAGAAAAGGAATTGATGGAATTTCTTGAAAAAACCGGTATTCCTGCTGCATGGACCATACTGGGATTATCAGCCATACCCACCGATCACCCTTTGAATGTGGGAATGCTGGGTATGCATGGCAATTATGGCCCCAATATCAAGACCAACGAGGCTGACCTTATCATTGGCATCGGGATGCGCTTCGACGACAGGGTCACGGCAAACCCGCAGCGTTATGCAACCAACGCCAGAGTCATCCATATGGAAATTGACCCGGCAGAAATCAACAAGATCATCCATGCTGATGTACCCGTGCTGGGAACAGTAAAAGAAACCCTGCCGCTGCTTACAAAAAAAGTAAACAAAAATGAGCACACACAATGGCTGGAAGAGTTCAACGCCTGCTGGAGGATAGAACACGACCGGGTGATTGGAAGAGAACTCTCCCCGGACAAACCCGAACTGACCATGGGTGAAGTGGTAAAGCGTGTTTCCACGGCTTTTGATGATGACGCCATCATGGTAACCGATGTGGGGCAGCACCAGATGGTTGCCACACGGTATTTTAATTTCAAACAATCGCGCAGCGTGGTAACTTCCGGCGGACTGGGCACCATGGGCTTTGGAATTCCCGCAGCCATCGGCGCCAAGATGGGCGCACCACACAGGCACGTTTGCCTGTTCGTGGGCGATGGCGGTTTCCAGATGACCATTCAGGAGCTGGGAACCATCTTCCAGGAAAAAGTGCCGGTAAAAATTGTCCTGCTCAACAACAACTTCCTGGGCATGGTAAGGCAATGGCAGGAATTGTTTTTTGACTTTCGCTATGCATCAACAGAATTGCTCAACCCCGACTTCCAAACCATTGCCAAAGGATATTACATCCCTTCCATCAAAGTTACTGAGCGCGAAAACCTGGATGAAGCCATAAAAACCATGGCTGAATCCGAAGGACCTTTCCTGCTGGAAGTGGTGGTAGAAAAAGAGGGCAATGTTTTTCCCATGGTACCTTCAGGTATGTCGGTGGATGATATTCGCCTGGAATAGAGAAGCACTAATCCATTACAAACCCAAATTAAATACCTCAACTTATGAAGGAAGAATTCACGCTCACCGTATACTCTGAAAATGTAGTGGGTTTACTCAACCAGGTCACTACGGTTTTTACCCGCCGACATATCAATATTGAAAGCATCACCGCTTCGGCATCTGCCATAGAGGGGATTCACAAAATTACCATCGTAATTTTTTCCTCCCTTGATCAGGTAGAAAAACTTGCAGGTCAGATCGAGAAACGCATTGATGTGCTCAAAGCCTACTTTTTCAGAACCCATGAAATCGTTTACCAGGAAATTGCGCTCTATAAAGTTCCTACAAAGTCACTGCTCGAAGGCAATCAGGTGGAACAACTGGTGAGAAAACACGGCGCCCGCATTCTTGAAATGACCGAAGAATATGTTGTTATTCAAAAAACCGGGCACAAGGAAGAAACGCAGGA
>SLPR01000075.1 GCA_007131895.1 Bacteroidales bacterium
AATTACTAATTTTGCACTCCCAAAGGCTCCGTAGTTCAATTGGATAGAATAGCAGATTCCGGTTCTGTCGGTTGGGGGTTCGAGTCCCTCCGGAGTCACATAAATAAAAAAAGGCCCTCCATACGGGGGCCTTTTTTTTATTGGGTGCTTTTGCAATTTCTTGTCATACTTCTTCCGGAGCCACTTGCTCCTCTTCTCCTGTATAAACTTTCACGCTATACATTAAAGCCTCAACCTGGCGCAAATAATCACGTTTATCAAATTTTGGGGCATACACGAACCCGTCGAGATTGATAAGGCGACTGTTTTTTTCATCTACAAAAGTGATGTTGACAAAGGGTCCTCCCATGTAGTCATTCTTGATTCTCCAAAGGCCCCGCGCTTCAACGGCATAGATCTCATTAAAGTTTATCTCATCAAACATGTGAGGGATGTCCGGATAAGTAATCATGTAGGTATTGGGAAACGTTCCGGGGATATGCATCCGGGTAATGGAGTCGCGCCTTTCGCGGATAATCTGGTGGTTGAAATCTGTATCCGGGTGTTTATAAGGCATAACTGTAATCAAGACTCCAAGCTCCAGTTCTTCTCTTGTTCCGGTTTGCCGCAACCACACAAAATTATCTTCCTGTTTGGCCACAAAATAACCTTCCGGCACAGTAATATCAAGTCCCAGATTGTTTCTTACCACATTTCTTGCCTGATGGTTTATCATCCGGCCATATGCATTGATGAGTCTTTCTCTCTCTGTTTTGAGATAGTAATTGATAAAAGAAGCATCGTTATTATCCATAATCCTCAAAAGCACTTCCTCATTGGGTACCTTTACATTGATTACCATCTGAGGGTATGCCCAGGGGTCTCTTTTGGCTTCTATTCTTCCCCGTTCCAGTGATGGGTCAAACTCCACCACAAAAATATTTCTATGGGTTTCGAAGAGCTTGGTAAAGTTGGAAGGCTCTATGTGGAAGAGATTAAAATGAGGTTCGGCCTGGGGGAGCATAGGAATGTAGGACATAAAAGCATCCTTTATGATTTCACCCGCATTGCCTTCCCACCGGGTTTTGTTCATCACCACAAGCATCTCGCCTGACTTACCGCTGGCGGCTGGTTTTCTGGGTCCATCTGTAGTGCATGCCACAGCAAGCATTGCCAATAGAAGAATTATCGTTTTTTGCATAACTAAAAATATTAAGGGATCTTTTCTATAAAAAACAGAAAAACAACATATAATATTGCCTGTGCCAATCAAAAATAGCAAAATAATGGTTTTCCTTGCAAATGCAATATGGCAAACTTCATTCCAGGATTCCTCGATTGCAGTTTGCGAAAACTTCAGGAGGAAAGCACAATAGCTGGAAGCTCAAAGCAGAAAGATGAAATCAGAAAGCACTAAATTGTTGAATTGCAGATCAGTTTGGTTGAACTCCTTATAAAAGGATGGAACAGGCAAACGATTAAACTAACAGTGGAATGCTAGGTTTGATGAGTCCTTAGTGATTCGGATAATCAAGGCACAGAAAGCATGCACACACATAATCAACAACCATTGTCCAGTACCTGTCAGTTTTCCAGGGTTTCGACAGTGATTTTAATCTTCTGCCCGGGATTGAGGCCTGAATCAGCGCTTAGATCGTTGATCTCCTTGAGTTCTTCAAGACTGATGTGTTCAAATTTCTCAGCAATATCATACAGGGTATCACCCTGTTGAACGGTATAATAAATATATTTGCTTTCATCCTTAACAGCGGTATCCGGTTCAGGTTGAGAAGCAGTTGCCTGTTCCATCCCTTTGGGTCTGCGCACTACGAGGTTTTGTCCCGGATGGATTGTCGTTCCGGAAAGACTGTTCCAATGCTGAATATCTCTCACGGTAACACGATAACGTGAAGCAATTACCCCCAATGTTTCTCCACTTCTTACCACATGGGTATTGGTATTGGAAGCCAGCTGAGTGGCAGGTCTTGCAGGAGCCCGCACAACCAATCTCTGTCCGGGCCTGATGAGGGTTCCTCTCAGATTGTTCAATCTTTGAATTTCATTCACAGAGGTGCCATACCTGCGGGCAATTGAGCCCAGCACTTCACCGGAGCGTACTACGTGTATAGTGGTCTCAGCCACTTGTTCGGCCAGTTCTTCCTGCCTGATTTGTTGAGGCGTACGATGATTGTAGATGGTATCAGCATTGGCAATAAAAACTCCGGTATATTCGCGGGGCAGCCTCAGGTAATAAGGATTTCGTGCATTATAAGGTATGATATTCTGACGGAAAGTAGGGTTGAGATATCTCAGGTGATCCAGGGGAATATCAAGAAATTCGCTCACGGTACGTAAGCTCAGTTGCTGGGTAACCTTCAGCGTATCCACATCGAAATGGGAATAGATGGGCGGATTGGGATAAAGGTTATGTGCATGAGCATTTTCCATCACATAGGTAACAGCCATAAAAGCGGGCACATAGTTTTGGGTTTCCCTGGGAAGGAAATGTCTGATGGCCCAGAAATCCCTTACACCTCCGGCACGGCGGATGGCACGGTTCACATTGCCCGGACCTGCATTGTAGGCACAAAGTACCAGGTTCCAGTCGTTATAGATTTTGTAAAGGTCAACAAAGTGCTCACAGGCAGCAATGGTTGATTTATAAATGTCACTGCGGTCGTCAACCATGGTGTTTACCTGCAAACCGTACATCTTTCCTGTACCGTACATAAACTGCCATAAACCTGTAGCACCAACCCTTGAGCGGGCCACCGGATTCAGAGCAGATTCAATTACCGCCAGGTATTTAAGTTCAAGGGGCAGATTGTATTTGTCAAGTTGCTCTTCAAAAAGGGGATAATATAACTGACCCAGCCCCATAACTCTTTCTGTAAGATCGCGGCGGCGATTTGCATACAGATTGATAAAAGTTTTTACATAAGGGTTGTAAACAAATTCAATGGTAGAATAAGCATTCAGCTCCTTAAACCTTTCGTTATAAACCGAATCGCTGTATTCAGGAATAAATCCCGGAGGGAAGTTGCTCAAATTTTCCACATCTTCTTTTCTTTTTTCAATATTGCGAAAAACTGTTAGCAGGGCAAGACTGTCAAGCATGGCAACAATAGGGTCGTCTTTTGCAATGGTAAATTCTTCGACACCTTCTACCTTAATGGAGTCAACAGATGACTGTTCTCCTGAAGCCAAAAGTGAAATACTGCTGAAAAATAACACTATCAATGTTGAGATGAAAAGTCTTTTGTACATAACTTAAAAAGATGAAGGGTGTTTAAAAAGGGCTGAATTACAATTATACTTTACGTGAAAAACCAAAACAGGTTTTACAATTCTAACTTTCTCCATACTTTCTTCAATCAAAAATATGGTTTTGAAAATACTTTTTTGTTCTTGCAAAAAGAGTTAGAGAAAAAACATGCATTGCCCGATACGTAATTCAGAGTATCATTGCAAAGCAACACATTAAAAACAAATAAAGCTATACGTATAACGCTGAATTTTCGGAAGAATTATCCGGTGAAGTATCAATGGTTTTCCGCAAAGGAATTACCTGTGAAGCAACCTATTTTTCTTTGTTGGTTTCAGCTTCATTGTCATTATCATTGTTTTTCTGGGCATCTTTGAATTCCTTCATCCCTTTCCCCAGCCCGCGCATAAGTTCAGGAATTTTCCTTCCCCCAAAGAGCAACAATATAATGATGGCGATAATAATTATTTCG
>SLPR01000397.1 GCA_007131895.1 Bacteroidales bacterium
TCCCTGCATTCCTTTGAATTCAGGAGCATCTAAAGGCCTTTCTACGGATGTGGTGGCAAATTGAACCCTGAATGATATATCTGAGGTGTTGCCTGTCGTGGGGTTGCTAACCACAGGCCTTGCAGGAGTAGGATTTGCCGGAGAGGAAGCTGGTTTTGTGGTTTCGACAGCATTGGGTTTGTTATTGTTGTTGATGGCTGCGGCAAGCTGTTGCCGGGCCAGGTTGTCCTGGTAGGTTTTGTAATCTCTGAATGCCCTGAAAATAGCCGAAGCAATATGGGCCTGCCCGGTTTCAGAAATGAGGTACATTTCTTCCTGGGCATTGCTTAAAAATCCTGCTTCCACAAGAATCCCGGGCATAGCGATGTTGTAAAGTACCAGAAAACCTGCTTGTTTAACCCCGCGATCATGTCTGCCGGCGCGGTCTCTGAATTGATCCTGAACAAGGGATGCCATGGTAAGGCTTTGATTCAGGTAATGGTTCTGAAACATGCTAAACATAATGTTGGCTTCAGGAGAATTAGGATCATATCCATCATAAGTTTCAAGGTAATCATCCTCATAAAGAATAGAGGCATTTTCCTTTTTTGCAACTGCCAGGTTCTCTTTACTGCGGTGCAAACCCATTACAAATGTCTCAGTACCGAATGCCCTCCTTGATTGGCTTGCATTGCAATGAACAGAGATAAAAAGATCAGCTTTATTATCGTTGGCTATTTGCGTGCGGTTACGAAGCTCAATAAATTCATCAGTTGTGCGGGTGTAAATAACCTCTACATCATCAAAATTCTGCTCAATATACTCTCCCAACTTCAGGGAAATGGCCAATACAATGTCCTTCTCCTTGGCCAGCGCACCAATAGCCCCGGGATCACGTCCTCCGTGGCCGGGGTCAATGACAACTTTACGCACGAATCCGTGCCTGTCTGCATGCAAGGGAAGAGCATACAGCAAAAAAACCGATAATATACCAAAAATTATAATCTTTCGTTTCACTTATTAATTGCTCGTTTTTTTATAGTTTTGCGCTTGAATTTTTCATGGGTTATTACCCGCATGCGTGTACCGGCTTTTTTTGAAACTCCTGAGGAATAAAACAAACAAAAATTTATCATCACCTGAATTTTTTCATCAGTTTACCGATTTGTAATACTGCGGAATTATTAACAAAAAAACAGTACTTTAATATCTACGTGATATTATCTCTCATATTGTGCAAAAATAATATTAAAAAGAATTGCGTACAAGCTTAGTATTCAAGTTTTTTATAATCATAACGTTTTGTTATGGGTTTGCTTCCTGGAATAATGTTTCGGCGGGGTTGTTTTACGCATCCGGTAATTTGATTTTGGCAGACACTATCCTGACACAGCCCATCCAGAATGTTGCCATTACAGATACTATCATTCAACCTGATACTGCAGAACCTGTTGTTGGTAATGATACCGCTATTGTCGCAGCTGAGCAGCCTGTGCGGCAGCGGGGTACTGCAGTAATTCTTGACTCAAAGGTTGATTATTCGGCTGTAGATTCCACCCGGTTTGACATTAGAAGACAAGTTGTTCATCTTTGGGGAGATGCCGACCTTAAATATACTAACATACATTTGCAGGCTGCTTATGTTAAAATCAATTTCAACACCAAAGAGGTTTATGCAGTGGGGATGCCTGATTCCTTAGGAGTTATTCAGGGTAATCCGGTATTTCAGGAGGGAGATCAAAGCTTTGAATCAAGGGAAATCAGGTACAATTTTGAAACTCAGAAAGGACGCACTCTACAGGTAATTACCGAAGAAGCAGATGGTTATCTTCATGGTGAAGTGGTGAAGATGATGGAAACCAAGCAAATACATGTTAGTTCAGGAAAATATACTACCTGTGATAATCCTGAGCCCCATTTTCATATTTCTTTCAACCGGGCTAAGATTATACCCAACGATAAAATCATAACCAGTGCACCCAGATTGACCATCGCAGGAGTTAGAACGCCCCTTATTTTGCCTTTCGGCTTTTTTCCCAATACCCGGGGACAAGCCTCCGGAATCCTTGTTCCTTCTTACGGTGAAACCAACAACAGAGGTTTTTATCTTGAAAATGGCGGTTTTTACTGGGGGATCAATGATTATATTGATTTGTCTGTAAGGGGTGATATTTATTCAAGAGGCAGCTGGGGAGCACGAATGGGGTCCAATTACAGAAAACGCTATAAATACAACGGTAATTTTAATATTAATTATGCCATCAATATTCTCGGTGAAAGAGACCTTCCCGGATATGAGCGCAACCGGGACTTTCGGGTAATCTGGAACCATAGTCAGGATCCCAAAGCCCGACCCAATAGTGTTTTCAGGGCCAACGTAAATGCAGGAAGCAGCCAGTATAACCGTTTCAATCCCACTACAACCAACGATTATTTATCCAATACCTTTTCGTCCAATATAAGCTATTCGGCCAACTGGGCCGCACGCTACAATCTTTCGGTAAATGCTCGCCACAGCCAGAATACCATTACTGAAACGGTAGATATGAGTCTTCCTGAGGTAGCATTTAGTGTAGGCAGGTTTTATCCCTTCAGGAGGCAAAATGTACAGGGACGACTGCGCTGGTATGAGGAAATAACTATGAATTATAATATGAACGCCCGCAACGAAATAAAAACAAACGAAGAAGACATGTTTACCAGCGCCATGTTTGATGATCTCAGGAGCGGTGTTCAGCATTCAATTCCATTAAGCCATTCTTTCAGGGTACTCAATCATTTTAACCTTAGCAACTCTATAAATTATAACGAACGCTGGTATTTTCGAAAAATAGAACAACGGTGGGATTATGACCGGGATGATATTTATTTTAATCCTGCTGACGGGCGGGTAGTAAATGATACTATTACCGGTTTTTTTGGGGTGCGCGATTTCAGCTACTCCAGTTCATTGAATACCCGCATTTATGGTATGGCACAATTTCGCCGCGGACCGGTAACAGCCTTGAGGCACGTGGTTTCACCCAGCCTTGGTTTTTCGCTGCGTCCCGACTTTGCCGACCCGTTTTGGGGATACTATGGCACATACTACGACTTCAACAGGAATCAAGAGGTAACTTATTCCTACTTTGCCCGCGAAATGTATGGAACACCCCAGGCAGGCAGGTCAGGTTCCATCAACTTTTCTGTTTCCAACAATCTTGAAATGAAGGTGAGAAGCCGCAGGGATACCATTGATGGAGAGAGAAAAATTGCCCTTATTGACAATCTCAGTATATCTACCAGCTATGATTTGGCAAGAGATTCGCTTAATCTCAGCGATATAAGAATCAGTGGACGTACACGCCTTTTTGGCCAGTTTGATATTACTTACTCCAGTACCTGGTCTCCTTATGCTGCAGATAGCCTGGGTAGGGCCTACAACACTTTTTTGTGGGATTCCGAACAAAGGTTGCTGCGTTTGAGAAACAGTTCATGGGCGCTTAATTTTAATTACAACCTTAGCTCACGACAGGGAGGAGCAACCCGGGGGCCCACTCAGCAAGCACAGCGTGGTCACGGGGCTGACCCTGCCAATGGAATGGGAATGGCAGATGATATGAATGGTAACGGACCGGAGGTAATAGAGCAACCCACTGCAGCACCCGGTGTTATTGACTACTCGGTTCCCTGGTCCTTAAGATTTTCTTATTCACTTAATTACAACACCAATATTGTTTGGCCGGAACAGGA
>SLPR01000382.1 GCA_007131895.1 Bacteroidales bacterium
CATTTCCTGTTAGATGTATTCAAAATCTGGACCCAACGGTTTCGGCCGGGAAGCCGGTTTATGTTTATGGTAGATCAGGGGTTGCATATCCTGTTAATTATCCTGGTAGTATCAATTTATGAACCCATCTCTGTGTCTTTTGCAGGTCTTCTTACTTATGAAAGATTGTTGCTGATAACCAGCCTGGTGGTGGTTACATTTGTGGCAGGTGTGGTGGTTAAGGTGTTTATTGCCCGATGGAATCCGGATCTAATTGGCGATAAAGATCTTACAAAGGACAAGGCGGGCTATATCATTGGCATTCTTGAACGACTCCTTGTTTTTGTGTTCGTGTTGCTGGGACGCTGGGAGGCCATTGGTTTTCTTATCGCCGCCAAATCAGTATTCCGCTTTGGTGATTTGAAAGAGCCCCGGGAGCGCATGCTTACAGAATATATTCTCATTGGCACCCTGGCCAGTTTTGGGGTTGCAATTCTGATTGGGCTTGCCTACCAGCATCTTGTCGACCTGCCGGTTTAATCAAAATTCCGGTTTTCCATTCTTTTGGCGTAGCGCAATACAGAAACCTCCTCCATCAGCGGTTTTCCTTCAAAAATATGGTTGTATAAATGCTCAGAAAACCAGGGAGCAAGCATATACCCTTTTGAACCCAGTCCATTAAAAACATACAATCCTTTGTTTATAGGGTGCTCTCCCAATACGGGGCGCCGATCGGGAATGGTGGGGCGGAAACCGTAATAAGTTTCAGTGATCTCAAACCCGGCATCCTCTTCTTCCCCCCGAATCAATTCTTTGAATCCGCTGGTGAGTTGCTCAATTCCTTCCCGGGTGTTTCCCTCTTCCCGGCTGTGCTCATAGGTAGCACCTACTTTAAAGGATTGTCCTCCCTGGGGCAGGATGAAAATCTTTCGGGAAATGGCTTGTTGGTTGCTGAGAAAGGGATGGTTTACTTTCAACAGCTGTCCTTTGAGCGGATTAACGGGTAGCCATTGAAACCAAGGGTTCTCTGCAGACTGGATACCCTGGCAAAACACAACACGTTCGAATTTCTCATCCATGTACAACCATTCGCTTTGTGAAGGCTGCTGCAGGTTTGTGTAATCAAACTTTTCTGACCGTAAAAGATTTTTGTCGAGCAGAAATTTCCGGGTCTTCTGCATAAATACCTCCACATCAACGCGTGCTGCATTTTTTATTATTCCTCCACCAAATGGAGAGAGGGTGAGTGGTGGGGCAGGGGCTTCTTCCATGAAAAACCGGGTATTGTCTTCTTCATTACGGCGCCGGTTCCACAACAGAATATCCTCCGGCTGATGGAAACTCCGGAAAATATTCAAAGGATGAAAAAACTTTGAGGAGGTTATTTCTTCAAGGTTTTGATACATTTTCACCGCTTCCGGAACAAGCCTTTTTGCCATCCAGCTAAGACCAAAATGTTTTACCACCACCGGATTGATCAGTCCTGAGGCCACTGCTGATGATAGCTTTCCAGCTCCCGTATCCATCAGCACAAAGGATTTCTGGTTTTGCCACAGGCGAAAAGCAAGCGTAGTGCCTGCCAGACCACCGCCTACGATTAGGGTGCGATTGGATAATAAGGTCATATTTTCAGAATAGTTAATTCAGTTCACCTTATCTTTAAATAATTTCCTAAGTTTTTGCATCTTGGGTCCTATTACAAAAGTGCAATAAGGCTGGCTGGGATTGTTCTGAAAATAATTCTGATGGTAATCTTCGGCTACGTAAAAAGCTGTCAGGGGAGATATTTCGGTTACCAGGGGATCATCCCACAGGTCAGAGGCATCAATATCATTGAAAACTTCACGGGCGGTTTTTTCCTGATCTTCATTATGGTAGAAGATTACTGAGCGATATTGTGTTCCCACATCAGCTCCCTGACGGTTGAGTGTGGTAGGATCGTGCAGATGGAAGAATATCTCGAGAATATCTTTGAATCTGATGACTTCAGGATCAAATTTTATCTGTACCACCTCGGCATGACCGGTGCGTCCGGTGGTAACTTCTCGGTAGGCAGGGTTTTTCACGGTACCGCCACTGTAACCGCTGGTGACCGATTCAATGCCTCTTACTTCCATAAAAATGGCTTCAAGACACCAGAAGCATCCACCACCTATAGTGGCAAGTTGAAAATTGTTGTTGGGGTTTTCTATCGATTGATTCATAGGGTTTGATGTTTTAGTCTGCGTTGGACTGCATGAAAGCGCCAGCAACATAATGAGGGGTAAAAAGAGCTTTTTAAATACTTTCATTGTTTGCGGTAATTGATTCATGCGTCTCAACAGTTATTTTCGCGCTAAAGTTCAGCATTGCACTGTTAAATAAGTATTAATAACTTTATCTTTGCCCCAAAAAAATGCAGTTGGTAACCGCCTTTATATATTTTACCCTGTTTGGTTTTCTGATAACCAGGTTGTCTTTTTTTCGCAATGTAGAGGGGCTATCTGCTCAATGGCTGGTATTTTTTTTCGCTATGAAAATAGTGGCGGGTTCCCTGCTCATTTTTATCTATACCTCGTATTATGAAGACCCTCTTACTGCGGATGTTTACAAGTATTTTCAGGATGGCAGCATTATGTTTGCTGCCATAAAAGACAATCCCGCAGATTACATCAGGATGCTTACCGGGATAGATGGTTCTGCAGCTCATCTTGCACAGTACTATGATGAGATGCGTTTCTGGTATCGCCCCTGGGATTCTCCTTTTTACAACGACAACAGACTGGTTATCAGGTTTAATGCATTTGTAAACCTGTTTTCTTTTGGACATATTTTCGTTCATAATGTGTTTATCAACTTTTTGTCTTTTACAGGGTTGGTGGCACTTTATAAATTTATGGTAAGGTACAGCGACAAAGCCAAACAGTTTTGGCTTGCTGCAGGAATTTTTCTTTTCCCCAGTCTGCTTTTCTGGGGATCGGGTATTTTGAAGGAAGGGCTGTTGCTATGGGCAATGGGCTGGTGGATGTTGTTACTGGATAATATTGTTACGCGGCGAAAGTCATGGCTAATACAATTATTTTTCCTGGGAGCTTTCAGCGGTTTTCTGATTCTGCTCAAGCCCTACACGTTTTTTTTGTGGCTTCCCTGTATCGTCACATTTTACATTTCGCGAAACTATGCATCGCTGCGAAGTCAATTAACCTATCCGGTTGCTATTGCTCTCTTCGCGGCTATAGGTTTTGGACTGATTTACTTTTTTTCATCTTACGATCCTCTTCAGGTAATAGCCAACAGGCAAAATGATTTTATATACTTCTCTCTTGAGCAGGATGCGGGTAGTTTAATCCATACCCGATTACTCACACCCGATTTTCTGATGATCAGCGTGGAATTTGTCAGAGGTTTCTTTAACGCCCTGTTGCGACCGCATATCTTTGAAGCTTACTCTGTGGTAACACTTATGGCTGCGGCAGAGAATACTCTTACACTGGTTATGGTAATTTACATGATTTGGCGGTTGGAAAAAAGAACTCTTAAATCTTCAGATTTGCACTGGGCAGGTTTTTGGTTTATGATATTGCTGATGGGTTTTGTGGGAATGATTTCTCCTGCCCATGGTGGGATTGTGAGGTATAAGATACCCGCTATACCTTTTATGTGGTTGTTTTTTGTGCATATGACCAGACTCCCGCATTTGGACAAACGTGTATTTTCGGGAATGAAAATTTTAAAGTATTTCAGGAAAGAAAA
>SLPR01000269.1 GCA_007131895.1 Bacteroidales bacterium
ACGAACAATTATGGCTGGTCAGCGCATGGTCAGATACTGATCCCGGAACAGTATACCTTTACAACATGGAAACCGGCGATTTAACTTTCCAGTACAGACCGCGCCCTGAATTGCCTACCGAGCACCTTTCCCCCATGACCAGCATTCGCTACCCTTCCTCTGACGGACTCGAAATACAAGCCTATCTCACTTTGCCAAAGGGAATGGGAGAAAGCAACCTGCCGCTGATAGTTGTTCCTCATGGAGGCCCGTGGGCGAGGGATTACTGGCGTTTCGACGGATATGCACAATTCCTGGCCAACAGAGGGTTTGCTGTGTTGCAACCCAATTTCAGAGGGTCCACCGGTTTTGGAAAAGATTTTCTCAATGCCGGAAACCGGCAATGGGGTGAGCTCATGCAGGATGATATTACCTGGGGTGTAAAGTACCTCATCGAACAGGGCATTGCCGATGCTGAAAGAATTGGAATTTTCGGAGGATCTTATGGTGGCTATGCTACCCTTGCAGGGTTGGCATTTACTCCCGACCTCTATGCTGCCGGAGTTTCCTTCGTAGGCCCCTCCAACCTTATCACACTGCTCAACTCTATTCCTCCTTACTGGGAAGCCATGCGCATAACATTGCACTCGCGTATGGCAGACCCGGCCACGGAAGAAGGTCGGGAATGGCTCAAAAAAGCTTCACCCCTCAATGCAGCTGACAACATTGTGGCTCCCTTGATGGTGGTACAGGGACAAAACGACCCGCGGGTACTCAAGGCCGAATCGGACCAGATAGTGGTAGCCCTGAGAGAACGTGGATTCCCCGTAGAATATCTTAATGCCCCCGACGAAGGTCATGGCTTTGCACGCCCGGTCAACAATATGGCTTTTGTGGCTGCCATGGAAAAATTCTTTGCCGAACACCTGGGTGGACGATACCAGGAGAGCATGACCGACGAAGTAGCACAAAGACTGGAAGAAATTACTGTGGATGTAAATACAGTGGAACTACCTGAATAAGTCAAACTGGATTTTTCTATGAAAAGGAAAGCGGACCAGAAGGCAATAAGTTCTGGCCCGCTTTCCTTTTTCATTGTATAGCTGAGCACCTGATAATACTGGGATCCTAAATGAATGACGGGAAGGTGCATCACGATTGATTTCAAAATGCTTGTTTTATCGGGAAAACAGCAAAAACCCAAACAAAAACTTTCATACCTTTGTAGATCGTTTTGATTATTCCTGATCTGCATTTTTTACATTTATCATTACACAAAAAATTTAACCCTTAAATACAACACGAGCATGAAAATATTGATCCGCAATATCAAGGAACTGGTTCAGGTAGAATATGATTCACGTGAAAAGGTTAGCGGAAAAGATATGGCTGACCTGCAGACCATCAAAAACGCGTACCTCTTTATAGAAGACGGCCTTATCAGGGCATTTGGCAAGATGGAGACTTTTGCAAAAAGTGAAATATACAACTACGCCGCCAAAAACGACGTACATGAGATTGACGCCACCGGACGGATGGTATTTCCCTCCTTCTGTGACTCGCACACACATATTGTTTACGATGGTAGTCGCGAGATTGAATACATTGACAAAATACGGGGATTATCTTACGAAGAAATTGCCAAACGAGGTGGCGGTATCCTCAACTCTGCCCGCCGTTTGCAGGAAGCCTCTGAACTTTCTCTCGTGGAGCAGGCAATGGAAAGACTGGAAGAAATCAAGATGATGGGAACCGGGGCGGTGGAAATCAAGAGTGGCTATGGCCTTACCACCAAAAGTGAGATAAAAATGTTGCGGGTTATCCGCAAACTTAAGGAGTTGAGCCCGCTGACCATCAAATCGACCTTTTTGGGTGCGCATGCCGTACCCGCCGAATACAAGGGGCGCCAGGTGGAATACGTAGACCTCATTATCAACGAAATGATACCTGAAGTAGCAGGTGAAGATTTGGCCGATTATATCGATGTATTTTGCGACCGTGGTTTCTTTACTGAGGAAGAGACCGAACGCATCCTCATGGCAGGAATCAAGCATGGACTGAGGCCCAAAATTCACGCCAACGAACTGGACTTTTCCGGAGGAATACAGGTGGGAGTAAAGTATAACGCGCTGAGTGTAGATCACCTGGAATTTACCGGTGATGAAGAAATAAAATTACTGCTGGATTCTGACACCATGCCATGCCTGCTTCCCGGTGCCGCATTTTTCCTGGAAATGGAATACCCACCGGCCAGAAAGATGATCGATTCAGGATTGCCTCTTGCGCTGGCCAGCGACTATAACCCCGGCTCTTCACCCTCAGGCAATATGCAGCTGATCATGTCTATTGCCTGTGTAAAAATGAAAATGCTTCCCGAAGAAGTTATCAACGCATCTACCCTCAATGGCGCCTATGCCATGGATTTGCAAGACCAGCTGGGGACTATTTCACTGGGAAAAAAGGCCAATGTATTTATCACCAAAAGAATTCCTACTTATGAGTTTATGCCCTATGCCTATGGCAGCAACAAGGTAGAAACAGTTATCATCAACGGGCAAATTCAATAGACTTACACATTTTATTTAAATCCACAACTTTGGAAACAGAAAAAACAACCATGATAGCCAAAACACTCACCGGACTCGAGGGTGTGCTGGCATCAGAACTATCAGCCCTGGGTGCTGAAAACGTAACCCCACAAAACAGGGCGGTAGCGTTTGAAGGCAATACCGAACTCATGTACAGGATCAATTTGTGGTCGCGGGCATCTCTGAGCATCCTCAAGCCTGTTTTTGATTTCACTTTTGAATCTCAGCAGCATTATTATGATGTTCTCAGGGAATACCCGTGGGATGAACTTTTCCATGTTGACAAAACCATTGCCATCAATGCCAATGCCTTCAACTCTGAGTTTACCAATTCACACTTCCTTGCACAACGAACCAAAGATGCTGTTGCTGACTATTTCACCGAAAAAACCGGCAAAAGACCCAATGTGGATTTGGAAGACCCGCAGATAAAGCTCAACATATACATCAATGGTGACCAGTGTTCTGTTTCCCTGGACAGTAGCGGAGCTCCTCTTTTCAAGAGAGGATACAGAAGAAAAAACGTCCAGGCCCCCATGAATGAAGTACTGGCGGCCGGGCTTATCATGCTCTCAGGCTGGGACAAGAAAAAGCCTTTTTATGACCCCATGTGTGGTAGTGCAACCTTCAGTATTGAAGCGGCCATGATGGCCCTCAATATGGCACCTTCCATCTTTCGCCGACAATTCTCTTTCCAGCACTGGAATGACTATGACCCCGAATTGTGGGAATCCCTTAGGGAGCAAGCCCGAAAGGAAGAGTTGAACTCAGTACCCGAAATCATTGCTTCCGACATCAATAACAGTGCTATGGATGCCGCACGAACCAACCTTATGGAAGCAGGTTTGCTGGGCAGGGTCAAACTGGAAAAGAAAGATTTTTTCTTATCTAAACCTGCTCACGACAATGGACTTGCAATTATCAACCCACCCTACGGACGTAGACTTCACAGTGATGACATCCACAATTATTATAAAGACATCGGTGCCGCCCTCAAACACCATTATACCGGATTTGAGGCATGGATCATCAGCCCCGACAATGCCCTTACTCACAAGATTGGACTAAGGCACAGCTCACAGACGCTTGTATTCAACGGACAGCTGGAATGCAAATTCCTGGGATACGACCTCT
>SLPR01000205.1 GCA_007131895.1 Bacteroidales bacterium
AATCCTTGCACTTAGAATCACTAAAATCGTTCTAATATATTGAAGAACAGTTTGGTGAGTGTTTTTCAGCAGGGCCTACCTATTGCACAAAACAGAAAGAGTAGGCTTACAGGAAAGAGAAATACAGAAAGCAAAATAAATAAAAAGCCCGGGGAACCACCCCCGGGCTTCGCTCACAAAATTATTAAACATCCCGGAATGTAATCATGAGAAAAACAAAACTAATTGCATAGTCTCCGGGAAATCTTAAATGCTTAATCTACACCAGGCCGGCAAAGCCCATAAATGCCAGCGCCAGGATTCCTGCCACAACCAGTGCTGCAGGTGCTCCGCGCATGGCTTTGGGCAGATCCATAAGCTCCATGTGTTCGCGAATTCCTGCAAACAGAATAATGGCCAAAGCAAAGCCTGCTGCATGTGAAATGGCGAATACTACTCCCTGCATGAGATTGAATTCATTTTGAATCGTAAGCAAGGCTACACCCATGATAGCGCAGTTGGTGGTAATCAGGGGAAGGAAAATTCCCAGTGCCTGGTAAAGTTCAGGGCTGACCTTCTTCAGAATAATCTCTACCATTTGCACCAGCGATGAAATGACAAGGATGTAACTGATGGTTTGCAGGTAGGTTATATTGAAAGGCTCAAGCACATAGTTGTAAATCAAAAAGGTAACGATGGTGGCCAGGGTCATTACAAACAGTACCGCTCCCGACATACCCACCGAAGTAGACACCTTTGCCGATACACCTATGTAAGGGCAAATTCCCAGAAACTGAGCAAGTACAATGTTGTTGACAAAAATGGCGCCGATAACAATTGCGAAATATTCCATATCAAATTGTATTATGCAGTTTTTTTCTTAAGATAGTTGAAAAGGACAATGAGATACCCCATTCCGATGAATGCTCCGGGTGCCAGTACAAAAACCAGCATACCATCTGTAACACCCGGGATCAGTTTGAATCCGAAAATGGAGTAGGCACCCAGTATTTCTCTCAGCCCGCCCAGCATGGTAAGGGCAAGGGCAAATCCGAGGCCCATTCCCAGGGCGTCAATGGCAGAACTAAAAGTATCTTTTTTACTGGCAAATGCTTCAGCACGTCCCATTACCAGGCAGTTTACCACAATCAGGGGAATGAATAAACCCAGTGAATCAAACAAATCGGGTAAGTAAGCCTCCATAGTCAGCTCTACGATGGTTACAAAGGATGCAATGATCACAATAAAGCTTGGAATCCGAACTTTGTCGGGTATCAGATTTTTGATGAGCGAGACTACTATGTTGGAACCCAGCAAAACAAATGTAGTTGCCAGGCCCATTCCCAACCCGTTAAATGCTGAAGTGGTAACACCCAGTGCCGGACAAAGCCCCAGCAGGAGGATATAAACCGGGTTGTCTTTTATCAGTCCTTTGGTAAAGTTTTTCCATTGATTCATCAGAAAATAATTTAGTTAAGTAATTGGTCTGATGGAACTTGCATGCCGGACATTTTCATTTCCTTTTGAGCACTCTGTGCTCATGCAAGTTTCATAATACTAAACCTCCCTCTTCAGTTTGTGGTTGGTGTGAAAGAAAGTGTTCTTTAAAGGTGTCGTAAGCCCTTTGTATGGCATCGCAATAGGCACGGGCTGTAATGGTTGCGGCAGTAATGGCATCGATATCACCGTTGTCTTTGGTAACACGGATGTCAGCAGTTGAAGGATCCAGTCCTTTAAACTGATCACTCCAGTCGCTTTTCCCTTTTTCAATTTTATCGCCAAGACCGGGTGTTTCTGCATGTTGCAGGTGCACCACATCTATTATATTGCCCTGTGTGTCAAATCCTACCATGGCAGTGATGCGTCCTGAGTAGCCCCTGTTGGTCCAGGTGTTTACGGCTACACCCACCAGTTCATCATTAAGAAATGCAAAGTTGAATTCAAGAGAATCACCTCCGCCGGGAGGAAGAAAATTTTTGCTTTCCAGTCGATCAAACTCCGGCACTACCTGGCTGATGGCAAATTGCCTCTTGGCTTCTCTGGCCTGGGCAATAGGCTCGGCAGTGAGATTGTACACTGTGGCAAGGGTGAAGGATGCTGCCGCTGTTACCAGGAAAAGCGCCAGTACCATGTTGACAAAATTGGATTCTTTTTTAGCCATTTTTCACCTCCTCTCCAAAACGTTTGGGTTTAAAACTACTATTGATAAGTGGTACAAATGCGTTCATGATTAATATTGCGAAAGCAACCCCTTCAGGATAGGCTCCGAAAATCCGTATTACAATGGTTAAAAAGCCGCAACCTATGCCATAAACAATCATGCCCCAGCGGCCCATAGGACTGGTGACCATGTCGGTGGCCATGTAAATGGCTCCCAGCATCAGCCCGCCCGTTACCAGGTGGAACAGCGGGTCAACATAAATCTCAGGATTTACCTGCCACAGAATGCCTGCAAAAATGACAACTGAACCCAAATAAGCAACAGGGATTTCCCAGGTAATGATTTTTTTGATGAGCATATAAATGCCACCCAGCAGAATAGCCAGGGCTGAAATCTCTCCAACCGATCCTCCCATGTTTCCCATCAGCAGGTCAACATACTCTGGCACCTGGGGCAGCAGATCTGATACCTTTTCCCCCTGGGCAACACCCTCCTTGACTACTGCAAGAGGAGTAGGACCGGAAATGATATCTGTAAGCTGCGTGCTCAGTGGTGTGGGTTTGGGGTACAAATTCATTTCTACCGGGAAAGATATCATCAAAAATACTCTTCCTACCAATGCCGGATTGAAAATGTTTTTGCCCAGACCTCCAAAGGTCATCTTGGCCATGCCAATGGATACCAGCGAACCGATTATCACCATCCACAGAGGAAGACTTGCAGGAACGATAAAGGCAAGCAATACACCGGTTATGATGGCAGAGCCGTCGAAGATGGTTACAGGTCCTTTGATAAGGTATTTCTGAATGATGAATTCAAAAAACATGCACGATGCAATGGCGGTGAGGGTCACCATAATGGCTGCCAGTCCAAAAAAGTAAAATGATACCAGCCCGGCAGGTATCAGCGACAGCACAACACCATACATGATCTTGCTCACAGAATCTTCTGTGTATACATGTGGTGAGCCTGAAACAGTTAGTAAACTCATATCTTTTTTTCTTTACTTATGCTTTAGGGTTTCTGTTTGTGATATTAATGGTTACGTGAACGAATGAGCTTTCCAACAGCCCCTTTGCCATTTCTGATATGATCAAGCAGCGGCCTGCCCGAAGGGCAAATATAAAGGCAGGAACCACATTCCATGCAGTCCATGATACGTTCGGCTTCGCAGTCTTCGTCGCGCTTTTTGTCTGATAATACTGCCAGCAGATAGGGCTCCAGCCCCATGGGGCAGATACTTGCACAACGACCGCAGCGGATACAGCTGAGCACTGGCTTACGGGAAGTTTCTTCTCCGGAGAAAATTAATACTCCGCTTGTACCTTTGGTAACAGGAGCATCCAGGTTGCTGAGTGCTTTTCCCATCATGGGGCCTCCGTTTACCACCTTGCCTGTATCCTCGGGAAGACCTCCGGCCTCTTCAATCAAACTGGAGATGGGCGTTCCTATGCGAACCATAAAGTTGGAAGGAGTTTTCAGATGCTTGCCCGTAACGGTTACTACCCGATCTATAAGTGGGCGGTTTTTCTGAACAGCCTGGTAAAC
>SLPR01000051.1 GCA_007131895.1 Bacteroidales bacterium
CCCTAAGTAAAGGCCTGATAAACCTAAAAGAACAATAAGGGTTTTAACGTACTCATAAAACGTAAATCCCTGATTTTCCAACCCTTTCAGTTTCTTTTCTTTTCGTCTTAACAAAACCAAAGAATAAATAAAAAACGCCAAAAAGAATTATCTGCCGACAAATTGACCTCATGTGCCGACCAATATGCAATCAACACAAATAAGAGAATATAAACACATAAAAACCAAAATACAAACCATATATCAAATTCCCACCCTTAATTTTTTGTAATTTAGCAGCAAATTCCCACTGATGATCAAACCCGAAACCATAGATAAGATTTTTGATGCCGCCCGCATAGAGGAGGTTGTGGGAGATTTTGTTACCCTCAAAAGAAGAGGGGTAAACATGCTGGGTCTGTGCCCCTTTCACAACGAAAAGACTCCTTCTTTCACCGTTTCCCCTGCCAAAGGAATTTTTAAATGCTTTGGTTGCGGCAAAGGGGGCAATGCGGTCAACTTCATCATGGAACACGAGCATTTCAGCTATCCCGAAGCACTGAAATATCTGGCACAGAAATACAGCATTGAGGTAGATGAAGAGAAGCCCTCCCCTGAGCAGCAGGAGGCCATGGATGAAAAGGAAAGTCTTTTCAATCTTACTGCTTTTGCCCAGAAACATTTCGAGGAGACCCTGCACAACACTGAAGAGGGGAAGTCTGTTGGCCTGACCTATTTTAAAGAAAGGGGCTTCACTACCGATATCATCAAAAAATTCGGACTGGGTTACGGTCTCAACACCTGGGATGATTTCACCTCCAAGGCACTTAAGCACGGATACAAAAAGGATCTGCTGGAAAAAAGCAGCCTTGTCCGCACCAAAGATCAGCAGACCTACGATGCTTTCCGCGGAAGGGTTACCTTTCCCATCCATAACCTCTCGGGCCGCGTGCTGGGATTCGGGGCACGCATCCTTACCCAGGACAAGAAGAAACCCAAATATATCAACACTGCCGAGTCGGACATTTACCACAAGAGCAAAGTCCTGTATGGTTTATTCTTCGCCAAAAGTGCTATTGTGCGGGAGGATAACTGCTACCTGACCGAAGGCTATACGGACGTAATTTCCATGCACCAGGCAGGCATCGAAAATGTGATCGCATCCTCAGGCACTTCGCTCACTACCGACCAGATAAAACTCATCAGGCGTTACACCCAGAACATTACCCTGCTTTTTGACGGCGACCCCGCCGGTATTAAGGCTGCCTTCAGAGGAATTGACATGATCCTGGAGGAGGGAATGAACGTAAAAATAGTTCTCTTCCCCGATGGTGAAGACCCCGATTCCTATGCACGCAACTTCCGTCCGGCTGAGGTAAAAGCCTTTATCACGGAAAATGCAAAGGATTTTATCTCCTTCAAAACCCACCTGCTGCTGAAAGAGACACAAAATGACCCCATCAAAAAGGCGGGACTCATCAAGGAAATAGCATTGAGTATTTCGCGCATTCCTGAACCCATTACCCGCAGCGTGTATGTGCAGAAAAGCAGCGATCTGCTGCAGATTGATGAGAACCTGCTCATGGCAGAAGTCAACAAGCAGCGCAGAGTAAAGTCAAAGGAGCAGGCACAACAGCCCACTCCTCAGGAAGAGGAAAGCTGGGTAACCACTCAGCCTCCTTTTGAAGAAGGAATTGCAAAAAAGGGAATTTCACTCAGACATCAGGAGTATGAAATCATAAGGGCTTTGTTGCTCTATCACAGCCAGGTCATGATTTTTGATGAAAAGGATGAAGAAGGGCATGATGTGCGGCATGAGATCAATGTAACCGACTACCTGATCAATGAAATCACCAATGATGAACTCCGGTTTGAAACCGAACTGTATCAGCATGTTTTTGATGAGATCAAAAATGCCAGGGAACAGGAAAAAATGCTTGATGAACAATATTTCTTTACCCATCACAATCCTGATGTCAGCAAGATGGCCATCGACATGCTTACTTCACCGTATACGCTGAGCAATCAATGGGAGGACAAGCACAAGATTTACGTAAAAAAGGAAGAAGACAATGTAAAAATGAATGTAATCGAGATTCTGTATGCATTCAAATTGAAGAAACTGGAAAAAATCATTTACGAAAACAGGGAGATGCTCAAGGAGGAAATGGAACCCGAAACCATGATGGCAAAAATGGAGTTTCTCAGAAACATGGAAAGCATCAAAACCATGCTTGCCAAAGAATTGAGCAGGATTATCATTCAATAGCAGGAGGCAAAAACACAAATATCACACAATCATGCTAAGCATAATCAAGAAAGAAAAAGAAGAGAAAGATCAGGGACCCAAAAAGTACAAAACCGGAGTGGTTTTCAGTGGTGGGGGTACACGGGGTATTGCACACTTCGGCGTTTTGAAGGCTATGAATGAGGCAGGAATTGCTCCCGATATCATTTGCGGGGTAAGTGCCGGTGCAGTGGCAGGAGCACTGTATGCCGATGGCATGGATCCGGAAGAAGCCATGGACGCGCTCACCTCGCAGCGAATGCTCAAATATATTGACTTTGCCATACCCAGAACGGGACTGATCAAGTTAAACGGTTTTGAGAAAGCCCTGAAAAAGCTTCTGAAAGCCCAGAATTATGAAGACCTGAATATCCCCCTGAAGGTTTTTGCCGTCAACATCAATTCTGCCGAATACCATTGCTTTGAAGAAGGGCCGCTTGCCATTAGCATCAAGGCATCCATTTCTATCCCTATTCTTTTCCCCCCGGTAAAAATAGATGGTGAGTTTTATTGCGACGGAGGGGTCATCAACAATTTCGCGGTAGAACCCCTGGTGGGGAATTGTGAAAGGATCATCGGCGTAAATGTGAACCCCCTGGGAACCCAACGCAACCTTAACAACCTGAAAAAGATCGCAGAAAGAACCTTTCAACTCAACATCCGCAGCCATACCCTGGAAAGGAAAAAACTCTGCGATGTATTCATTGAACCTGATGGTATTGGCAATTACGGGTTGCTTGATATGTCAAGCGGCAAAGAGGTCTTTAAACTGGGCTATGAGGCTGCAAAAAAAGCCTTTGAGGAGAAGGGGTGGGGTAAATAGGGGTCGCCCATAATGCAAGAAACAAACCGATATCCACGTCTCTTAGCATAGTTATAGTTTTAGCTTTGAATATATTCGAAAACACTATTGTCCGGCAAATAATTAAAGCTACCACAATACTAATATTATCGCTGCGCTGCAGCTTCAAAGAGAAACAGGGAATTCGCTTACTACAAATATTTTCGCTGCGCTGCAGCTTTTTCTTTAGCGGCAGAGCCGCGGTAATATTTGTAGAGTATTTGGCACCCTAAGTTTCGAAGCCCCAGCGGGGCGATAATATTAGAATCATTAGGCAGAGTAATAGTTTAAACAATCAATGAACTTTTTTAACCGGACACCAATGATTCGAAAAATAAAAAAAACGACAGTTTCTCTGTACTTACATACAGAAATACTGCCGTTTTAAAATATTATTAGATTAGCTGATTTTACTCCTCTATTTTGTCCTTGTCCTTGATGCCAAAGGATTTTTCTATTTTCAGGAAGCGGATAATAATAAAGCCGGGTATAGTACACAATACCACCCATATAAAGAAGTTCTGGTATCCGATAATCTCCTGTATCCAGCCCGATATCATACCCGGTATCATCATCCCCA
>SLPR01000291.1 GCA_007131895.1 Bacteroidales bacterium
AGATGCCGGCGAGGCCATAGATTTTATATGGAGAAAGGAAACCGGGCTCAGGCTAAAACCTGACTGGAGCTATCCTGTCGGAGAGCCCAACAAGAGTTTTGAGAAGTGGTTGAATGGGTAGAAGTGAAGTATTTAAAGAAACTTGCTTTTACAAGCCGAAGATCGCCCATAAATCGCACAATGAGCAAAAAATCCTACAAAATGCTTGAATAATCCAACAAAGTTTTCTTAAGGGCAACTTACATTTGGTCAGATTTATTTATCAATTTTTTTAATCTATTTTTTAACCTAAAATTAAATTTTATGAAAAATCTAAAATTATTGCAAGTTTTGGCACTTTTTACAATTACTCTGTTCTGGGTCGCCTGTGAAAAAGACAATGTGGCAGACAATGAATCAACAATAGATAATGTTGATGTACTAAAGACGCTACGGAGTTTAAATCCCGAAAAAGCAGATATCTATGAAATGCGTATGGCCGAAAACCCGGCATTACGACCATTGAATACCAAAAGCAGTTTTTCCTATATTGATCGCCTCTGTGCTGGTGAAACATATTCAGGAACAGCCACAACCGAAGGATTATTTAATGCAGCGAACTGGGGTTTTTACTATTTTTCAGGGAATGCAGGTGATGTAGTAACAATAAGAGTAGCAAGAACAGGAAACTGTAACATGGATCCTGCATTTTCGCTCTTTTTTGGCACCACCAATTCTACTACCGGTGTAACCTTCGAAGATGGAGGTCCTGATATGACCTTTTTGAAATTTCAGGATGATGATTTTGTGAGCAGCTGTCCAGGATGTTTTAGTGATCCTGAATTAGTAAATTATGTTTTGCCCTTTTCTGGCACCTATACTTTAGGGGTGTATGATTTTTTTGCTTGTGGCCCAGATCCCCTTACTTATGATCTTACAATTGAGGGAGTATTGTGTACGATTGTCATAGAAGGTTGTGATACCGGCGTGAATGACCAGACACTTCCTGGTGGTCAAACCATGTCAGATGCAATCGCAGACTGCAAAGCCAACGCACCTAACCATGGACAATTCGTCAGATGCATAGCTGCATTGACTAATCAATGGGTTCGTGATGGGTATATTAGCGGTGATGACAAAGACGCCATTATGCAATGTGCCGCAGAGTCTAACAACGAAGTATCTGGCAACTAGGAATATCTGATAAGAAAATGTCACATTAAAAGAAGGAGTCCTTTCGGGGCTCCTTCTTTTAATATATGCAATTGTGGATTAATCTTCAAACCCAGAAGCGGCTCTCACCTTTTCATACTGAAAAATACCTCACGGTGCCATTGTCCTTGATGTCCAGGGCTTAAAAAGGGAGAGATCCTTGTCATACGCCCCTGCGTTGGCAATAACTTCATCTTCTGCGGTATTGAAGGCCAACGGACAGAAATTTGAACTGCCGGTGCATGTTACCGCAAGGTTTGAAGACGGCAAAATTGTGGCAGAGCATGGATACTGGAACAGTTCGGAAATAGCACTGGTATTGCGTGAGCTTGAAACCGGAGGAGAATAAAACTGATGGAAGAAAACCAATAATATTATTACACGCCGGATGGAATCTGCTTTTTTCATCCGGTTTGCATTTATCCTATCAATACTATTTCAATATGGCACTATACAGGTCAATTCCCATAACATACAGCAGGTTCCCGGCACTTGCTCAAAACAAGGTGCTGCGCTATCTCTCCTTTTCAGCTTTATACCTTGCCCAGGGAATACCTGAGGGGCTATTATGGTTCGGATTGCCGGCATGGATGGCCATGAACGGAAAAACTGCGGCTGAGATTGGAGGTTTTGTGGCTATTCTGGGCTTACCGTGGAGTTTCAAAATATTGGCAGCTCCTGTCATCGACAGATTTACATACCTGATCATGGGCAGGAGAAGGCCATGGATAATTTTTGGGCAGCTTGGACTGGCAGTAAGTTTTTTATCCATGGCATTTATTGATGATCCGCTCAACAACATGGGCATGCTCAGGTTACTGGGGTTTTTCGTGGGATTTTTTGCGGTTATCCAGGATATTGCTGTAGATGGGCTGGCTATCGACATTCTTCCCGTTGACCAGCAGGCAAGGGCTAACGGCCTGATGTGGGGTTCCAAAACAGTTGGCATCTCGGCCTCAGTTGCTTTGGGGGTTATTATTATCAACAAGTTTGGATTCTTTTATGCCATATCTTCCTTTTCTGTATTGGTATTTCTGATCATGTTTATCCCCCTGCTGATCAAAGAAAGGCCGTGCGAAAAAAAATTGCCCTGGAGTAAAAAGGGGGGGATTTCCAGGAATGCTGCAAAAATTCAGTTGCAAAGCTGGAAAGCCGTTTTCTTTAGCCTCTTCCGGGTATTTTTTCTGCCGGTAAGCTTTGTAATGGGGGTAGCAGCATTCAGTTTCTCGGTAGGAAGGGGACTGATGGATACCCTTTTACCTGTATTTACCGTGCAGCACCTTGGTTGGACCGACACCACGTATTCCAGCATTTTTTCCGTCATAAACCTGGTTTCAGGCATTCTTGGAATGTTTGTGGCGGGAGCTCTCATTGACTTGTATGGCAAAATTCGCATGATGCGTATTTACTTAACCCTGATCATTGCAGCACTTATTTCGGCAGCTTTGCTTAAGCCCTGGTGGGATCATCCATTTGTTATTACATCCTTTATTGCTGTTTTCTATGTACTCATTACATTTACAACCATCGCCATATTTGCTGCAGCCATGAATTTGTGCTGGAAGCGAATCTCTGCTACCCAGTTTACCCTTTATATGGCCATTTCAAACCTTGGTCTGGCTGCCGGTGCCTGGTTACTCGGCCCCCTTACAGCTATGATGAGCTGGGAATACCTGCTGGCAGCCAGTGCTGTATTTCCCCTAATTATGCTTGCTCTTACATCCTTTATCCATTTTGAAAACCATACAACAAGGGTGGATATGCTGGATGTGACATGTGCGATTCCGATTGATGAATCAATAATAAAGGTAACAGCATGAAAAACCTTAAAATCCCCCACGTTTTTATTTTTCTGTCGGCAATTATACTGTTCAGCAGCATTATGACCTATATTATACCCAGCGGACAGTTTGAACGAACCACCCGCGTTGTTGATAATGTTGAGCAAACACTGGTGCTTCCGGGCAGTTATCAGCAAATACCAAAGCACTTTTCTGTTCAGGGAGTGATTTTGGGGGATGAAGTGCCCGGGAAATCAACTCCCATAAGCCTTTTGGGCTTGTTTTCGTCCATCCCAAAAGGACTGAACTCCGCTGCTCCACTGATATTCTTCGTGTTTATCATCGGGGCGGTACTGGCATTGATCCAGCAAACAGGTACCATTAATGTGTTTATCAACCTGTTGTTGCACAAATTTGGCAATTCCCCCATCCTGCTGAGTTTTATCCTGTTCATTTTTATTGCTTCTGCTTCAACCTTTATGGGAATGGGGGCCGAATTTATTCCGCTGATCCCTATCTTTCTTTTGATATCCAAACGATTGGGATACGATCGTTTGTTTGGGCTTGGTGTATTGACCATTGCAACGGGTGTGGGCTGGTCGACAGCAATTACCAACCCTTTCACAGTTCAGATAGCGCAAAGAATTGCCGAACTGCCCATTGGAAGCGGCATGGGCTTACGAATCATATTCTTTATAGTTGCTGTAATGCTGG
>SLPR01000516.1 GCA_007131895.1 Bacteroidales bacterium
AACAGAGAGATATCCAGATCCATATTCCAGGTACCTTCGGTATACATACGACTATTATGGATCACCTGCGCTCCCAGCAAATTATAAATGGAGGCAGTGACATTACCCGAAGTTCTTAGGGTTAAAGAAACCTGAAGCTTATCTTTTGCAGGAATGGGAAAGACCACAATGTTTTCATCAGCATTTGCATAGTCCATGGTAAGGATTTCAATACCCCCTTCCTCTCCTTCTTTCAGATTAGAAGGCAATTTGAACATGGCAATGGTGTTGAACCTGAGAATGTGTGCCTGCGAAGCAATGGTTCCATCCATCTGGTGGACACCAAGCTTCAGGGAATGCTTCCCGGGAATAAACTGCAGGAATTGCAGATTGCGTTCGGGCAAAACAGAATAGTTCTTCATCAGGTCCCAGGATTTTTTGGAGCTCATTCTCAGTCAGTTGCCCGAAGGCGGAAATAAACTTAAACTCAACCGGGTGAAGCAATCATCAACAAAAAAAACCATTGGCCTTTTCAGATGCCAGTATTCAAAACTTGCTGAGAGGCGGTTCAAGCCAGAGGGAAAAATAATGGACAGCGCCATACTCAAAACTAATTTTATCGCCTGTTATTTAATACCCGAAGAAATAACAGGCATTTTAAACAACACAACAAAATTACCAATATTTTTTAGATGTTTTACATTTGCTGCATAAAAATTGTAAAAAAAGGTGGAAATTATTCACGTAAATATCCTGCTTAAGCAAGGGACCAGGCAAAAAAAAACCACTGCTCCCCCCTTATTTCTGCAACTTCACCAGATCTCTGAGTTCGTTATGGCGAGAAGACCCTCATCTTTACCCAATACAAAGAGATGGGCGATTTGCTTACCCGCATCATTCAGGAACAGACAGGCTTGCTCCCTCTTTAATTTTTTCAAGGGCATTGAGCCATTGCTGCCCCCACCAGGTTTTACCGTATTTATTGGCCATAAAATGCTATGATTGGGTATTATTACTTTTGGCTCCACTTGTTTTCATGGGGCAGCAAGCAATGCTTCTTTTTGAAACGTCACCTTCCTAATCTTCATCAAACTCATCATCTTCCGGATCCATTAAATCCAATGAGCTGATCACCTCATAATTCCCTTCGCCCGCATGTTGATTGAGTTTTTTGATGATGAATTCGGGTTTAAAAGCAGAGTATTCGGTAAGGTTTTCTGTCACGAACAAAGGTTTTCCGTTGTGCCCGCAATCGATATCCATTAACGCTATTTCTTCGTTGTCTTCTTCAAGCATATATTTCGTCACCCTGAAATCCTTATGAGGGGGTATATCAAAATCAGCGGCGTACTCGTAACCGGCATATATGATATTATGCGCAAGATTGTAGGGTATTCTTTCAAAGGGTTCTGCGGGAATATCGTCAGGGTTTGATGGTGCCTGCTCCGAATCTTCAAAAATCTTAAGAACCAATTCTTTATACTCCTCTTCACTCACATTGAAAACGTGCGTTGTAAAAATCACCCCCAAACATAACAGATCCACCACATACAAACAGGCGGTAATATTTCCATTGGTATGTTTCCTGCTCACGATAACTGCAGGTTGCCTGTCCACTTCCCAGCCGGGAGAAACCAGGCATTCAAACAAGGGCAACTGCCGTGCCCGTTTCTGAATGTATTGATCAGGGTTCATTTGTTCTCCTTTGGAAGATTTGCTTTTTCGGGTCATTTGGGTTGCGGTTTGAATGGTTATAAATAGTTTATCATGAGTCTGGGCAAGATAAATATGTATACTTCGTCAGTGATTTTTTTCGAGATTGGCTAAGACGATCTCTTCGATAATGCAAGATTTAGACATTTATTAATCATAGCCGATACGCAAAAAAAACATCAAATTTAATGACCAAATTCAATTATTTGAAAGAATTTTCCACCAACAGAATAAGGTATTTGCCTGAGATGTTGCAAGCGCCCTACAATTATGGCCGGATGCGTATTGTATTTTACTGCATAAGTAGGAATATCCTCCTCTGCAATGGGAAGATCATTCATCATTTCCTCTAATTGTTCTTTTGCGAATGTCCATTTAATGGCAAAATCATTGGCCTCCTGTTCTTTTTTCCGATCCAAGTCGGTATAATAAATATCCTCCAGAAAAATATCCTTTTTGCCATGAAGCAAAATATGTCCTGCTTCATGAAAAAAGGTAAACCAGAAAATATCGTTTCGCTTGTACCGGTTTGTTAACTGAATGAGTGGTGTATGGCCGCCCAACCATCGGGCTGCAGCGCTGACGGGGGCTTTGGGTAAAGAAGAGGTATGGACCACTTTCACCCCGGCATCCAGACAATAATGTTGCAATTGTTCAAAAAAATCAGACGGATGCTGTACCATTAAACTTTTGATATTTTCCAGGGCTATTTTAAACTTATAGTCACTGTAGGGTTTTGATTTTAGTTGAGCTGCTTTTAATTCGCCCTTGCGCAACCAGGCAGATAAGGCATAAGGCTGACTGGTGTCCGCCAAAGATATGCTGAAAGCAACTTTTAATTGCTGATTGAAATAATAATTTTCCCATGCAGTGTGGGAAGAAAAACTAAAGAATGCCAACAGAGCAGCTGTTTTTTCTTCTATAGATTTCGTCTCTGGTATCCATCCTTTTTTCTGCATCTCTTTTAAAGGAAAGTTCTTTGCCCATTTTTCCGATTCCTTCAGCATTTCCCTTCGCTCATTTCGTGCCACATACTCATCATAGTGACGTTGTTTGTTTAGCCAAAAATGAGCAGGAATTTTGAGAACATGCTCAAACTGCACTGCCATTTCAGGAGTAATGCTGCTTTTGCCTTTGAGAATGGCAAATACGGTTTTCTCTGGCTTTCCCGTGCGTATGGCAAATTCTTTGGGTCCCATACCCATCTCATCCAGCTTTTCCTCTAAGGTTTCGCCGGGATGGAAAACCATCGTGGGATTATATTGATTTGTTTTTGCAACCATCTTGTCTTAGGCTATATGACATATTACTTGCCATGATAATCGATTATCTCTAAAATCTCCACACCCTTTATCTCCAGCCAGATATATTTCCCTGTAGCATAGGTGGGTATGGGATTTTCATGAGGTTCAAAAATCAATCGGTGGGGTTGGTCAAGGTCACATGCCCATTGTCCCTTCCTGTTGCCGGTCAGCTCATGATAATGACCGGGCAAATACCTTACATCTTCCAGCGTGAGAGCATCGAACAAATCCCCCAGCCGTTTATGTAAAAGTTTCGCTCTGATTTGCCCCATTTCTTTCTGGCACTTCCGGTAATCATTGGCCAACTTTTCCATTTTTTTATTGCTGAAAGAGATTTTCATGGCAAAGTTAGTGAAATTATTTTGACTTACAGATAATGTAAGTCAAATATTTTCTATTCCCCTTCCTCAATATTCTTTTTAAACTGCTGCACTACAGCCAATGCCATGTCAAAATCAGCACTGGAAACGGTTACTTTCACCATCCCCACACCACCGGTATTATCCCACGGGAGGTTGAGGGTTCCGGTGATCTCATCCTGAAGGTATGAATCAATTCCGGCATTTTCCAGTAAATTCTTTACCATCTGGGCCTGGTAAACCATCCCTCTGAAAATTTCTACGGATTGTATTTTTTTGTCGTGGCTCATAGGTATATGTTTTAAGCCATAAAAGTAACAAAACTATTC
>SLPR01000347.1 GCA_007131895.1 Bacteroidales bacterium
CATTATTGGGGGAATAGCTTTGAATTGAATATCAGTAGGCCTGCGGAATCCCTGGCTTTCTAAATTCTGTTTTAAAGTGGGCGTAAAATTATAATCCTGGAATTTCATGGATAGTGTTTTATATTTTTGTTTTTGATTAGTACTGTAATTCCAGCATTCTGCTTACTGGCTTTACAATCTTGCTCAAGAGAGTTTTTGCAGTTTGAATAAAGAAAATCCAGGTGCGCTCGCAATGGATTTTCGCTTGTTATCATCATGGCATTTCAGCAGCCTTTTTCTTCGTTGCACTTCGCTTCGGATCTTTAACTATCCTGAGAAATGATAGTAATCAACACTTCTCTTTTTTCCCTGGGGCCGTCAAACTCACAAAGAAAAATATTCTGCCAGGTAGATAAGGCCATTTCTCCCTTCATAACAGGGATGGTTTCCTGAGGCCCCACGATGCCCGCTTTCAGATGCGAATCGCCATTTCCATCCTGAGTATCGTGTTGCCAAACTCCCCTGGGAATTAACTTTCGCAGCAGAGTAACCACATCGTTCTGTACCGAATCATCCCAGTTCTCTTGAATCATGATGCCAGCAGTGGCACCTCTGACATAAACATTGACCAGCCCGGTGGTGATACCCGCAGAAACAACCACCTCTTCCACCTGCCGGGTGATATCATAAAGCCCTTCGCGGGCATGGGTAGAAACGAAAACCGATTGTTGCATAATGGGATCAAAATTACTCATTAATTTTGTTTTGAGCAGGATTTGACAAAACACACCCTAAACCCATCTGTAAAACGGATTCTTACGTGAACCCACTAATTGAAAGGACTATCGCCCCACTCTGCAAACCTAAATATAAAAATATTCATACGGGTTACTACTTGTTTCCTGCATATGTACAGGTAAAAAATTACCTGTTCCAGCCATCATTGATAAGTGAATTGTGAACGGGAAACAAATCTAATCTGTTTGGAAAAAATTTATTCTAATTCCTTTACCTTCGTTGTTACAATTAAAGTGCTTTGGAAAAATACAATATAAACTTATGACGACAACAGAAAAAATCGGCGCACTGCGCTCATTGATGCAAGATAAAGGCTTTGATGCCTACATAGTCCCCCCTACCGATCCCCATCAAAGCGAATACATTGCTGAACACTGGAAAACACGGGAGTGGTTATCAGGATTTACCGGTTCTGCCGGCACTGTAATAATAACACAGGATTTTGCAGGATTATGGACCGATTCGCGGTATTTTATTCAGGCCGAAAAAGAGCTGGAGGGTTCAGGTATCGGGCTGGTAAAACTCACAGTTCCTCATGCGCCTGAGTATCTAGACTGGCTTGGAGAAAACCTCCATGAAGGGCAGATAGTAGGTATAGACGGAAAGGTGTTTGCCCAATCGCTGGTGGAGATGCTAAAAAAACAGCTTTCACCCAAAGGGATCAAATTCAACTGCGCATTTGATTTGCCGGGACAAATCTGGCAGGATCGCCCGCCGTTAAGTCCCAATGAAGTAATTGAGCACGACCTCAAATATGCAGGAAAATCCAGGACAGAAAAAATTGCCCTGGTGCGCCAAGAGATGGAAAATGCATCTCTTGACTACCTCCTTGTTACTTCTCTCGACGATATTGCCTGGTTGTTTAATCTAAGAGGCTCAGATGTTGATTACAATCCGGTTTTTACAAGCTATGCCATTGTTTCCCAAAACAGTGCTGTGATATTTATAGATCAGCAAAAACTTGCACCATCGTTGAAAGAAAAACTGGAAGATGAGGGTTTGGAAATCAAACCTTACGATGAAATAGCGCAATACCTTACTTCACTTCCCCGGGATTCTTCCCTGTCATTGAATTCAGTAAAAACATCGCATCATATTTATCTCGGCATCCCCCCGCAGTGCATCAAGGTTAATGACATAAGCATCCCTGCCAAATTAAAAGCATGTAAAGATGAAACAGAAATAAAGCACATACGCAATGCACTTGTAAAAGATGGTGTGGCACTGGTGAAATTCTTTCGCTGGCTGGAAGAGAATGTTGACAAGGGTGAGATTACGGAAATTACCCTGGACAAGAAACTTACAGAATTCAGGCAGCAGCAGCCCGGTTATATGGGCAACAGCTTTGGCACCATTGCCGGGTACAAGGATCATGGCGCTATTATTCATTACAGCGCAACCCCCGAATCGGCCTACACCCTAAAGCCTGAGGGTTTACTTTTACTGGACTCCGGGGGGCAATACGTAGATGGAACAACCGATATCACCCGCACCATCTGCCTTGGCAAGCCCACAGACGAACAGATCCTGGATTACACGCTCGTATTGAAAGGGCTTATCAAACTTTCCATGGCTTACTTCCCCGAGGGCACCAAAGGCTTTCACCTGGATGCCCTGGCACGTTTCCCCTTATGGCAACATGGCAAAAACTACGGACATGGCACAGGACATGGTGTGGGATATTTCCTGAATGTACACGAGGGGCCGCAAGGTGTTACACCCAATCCGGCGGTAAGCTATCCACTCAGGGAAGGCATGTTACAGAGCAATGAACCTGGGTTTTATTCCGAAGGAAAGTATGGCATCAGACTGGAAAACCTAATCGTTGTGGTTCCCCATATCGAAACACAGTATGGAAAGTTTCTTCAATTCGAAACCCTGACTCTGTTCCCTATGGAGTTTGATCTTATTGATACAGACTTGCTTACTCCGGAAGAGAAGGGCTGGCTCAACAGGTATCACAAGAAAGTTTTTCAGAATCTCTCGCCCAAATTAAGCGCTGAAGACAACCAGTGGTTACTGGGAAAAACCCGGGAGGTAAAATACTAAAAAGGGGTTCCAATACCATAACGTCTGATTACCTGCGATACAATTAACATTTCAGACTGACTATCAGGTGAGCTTGATTTTCAGAAAAGCAAAGGCGCCAACAGAAAGTTTCTTCTGCTGGCGCCTTTGGTAGTAATGAAAAAATAGTTATTGTTTCATTAAGAGTGTAAGGCCTACTTGTTGTTTCAGCTCTTCTGCGATGGCCTGCGAAAAATCATACAAATCATCGGGCACTCTGGAGGTAATCAGGTTTCCGTCAATTACCACAGACTCATCAACAAATTCTGCTCCGGCTTCTTCAATTTCATCCTTTATACCGTCGATACCGGTGCTGGTGCGTCCTTCCATGAGGTTAGCTGAAATTAATACCTGTGGCCCGTGACAAATTGCAGCAGTTACCCGCCCGGTTTGCCAGAATTCGCTGACAAAATTAATTACTTCATCATTTTCCCTCAGCACCGCAGGCCCTCTACCACCGGGAAGCACAAGTGCCTGAAAGTCTGTGGCCAATACTTCATCTATCCCTTGTTCAATGGTAATAGTAAAATCACTATTATAAGCTTTAACGGTTCCTCTTTCAGGTCCAATAACTGTAACATCAAAGCCCTGATTAACCAGATAGCCAATGGGCATATATGCCTCTCCATCGTGAAATCCCTCAGCCACAAGAACGGCAACTCTTATCCTTTCCTCCTGTGGCGTTTCAATTAATTGTGGCTCCGTCTGGCATGCACTCAGCAATAAAACTGATGCGAATAATAACATTCCATAAAAGATCTTCAACTTTCTCATTGCTTCTTTTTTTTTTAGGTTAACAAATATAACAGTTTAGGTTCTCAACAAATTAATGTCAAGAAA
>SLPR01000166.1 GCA_007131895.1 Bacteroidales bacterium
AAATTTGGCCAGTAGCAAACTTCACCATTCTGTATTCTCACGATATCCGTCATACCGTCGCCTGACATATCGGCCAGGTAAATGGTCTGCTTGCTATCTGCAAAAACAACATGTGGCCCCTCTTCTTCATCAAATGGTTTAGAGGTTTTTCTGGCAGCGGCATATCCATTTCTACCATCCGAAGGATACCAGGTAAAGACGGTGTCTTCTGATATGACTGCTTCTGGTTTACCATCCCCGTTTAAATCAAGCATGCGGGTATTTGGGTCAGTAAAATCAATATTTGGGATTGTTTTGAATGACTGAAAACCTATCCATTCGTTGTCATCATCCAATTCAAAAAAGCCATTTAATCCATTGCTGCGGCTTACAAGTTGTTTTCCACCATCAGCATCCAAATCGGCTAATTGGAGCTGTCCGCCCAATCCGGCAAAAGAAGGCTTGGGAGTAACCAGTTTTGCATGCTCAAACTTTCCATTACCCAGATTGTGCTTGTAATACCAACCATTTGCCTGTTCGGTAAGAATACCAGACAAACCTTCATTGAATAAATCTGTAAACTGATATTGCTGTTCATCCAGGCCTGTGGGTGCATGGATCAAATTATCTGAAGAAATAGTTTTTATTTCATTGTTCCAATCATGCTTTTGGTATTCAAACTCCATTGGAGGCAGTTTTTTATGCGAATAACTACCATCCGGTTTTTTGATGTAGCCGTAAGATGTTGCAGACTTTAGAAAAGTAAAATCCTGTTCGGTGGAAGTGTCATACTCAAAATTGACCGACTTAATCAGTGTTTTTTTATCGGATTTATCAGGTTTAATGGCTAATTCTTCAAATACATGAAACAACAATACCCTTTTGCATAAGCGTGTAGTTCTGATTTCAAACCCGGATTTATAATCGGAAAAAGAATCAGGTCTGAAATCCCAGAGGTTTACATTCTCTGGAGATTCAGTTTCAATATCCGTTGTTCCATAATCAAATATGGTTTGAAAAAAGTAGTCTGACTCGAGCGGAAAAGGCTTGTCAAATCCTCTATAAGGTGTTTTATTGCCGTAAAGTACTTTGTCAAGATAGAGATTGGTATAGGTAATCGCTCCTGATTTAATCCGGTTGCGGTTGTGAAGTAATGATTCGTCAAAACCAGATGCGTCTTCTTTTCTATATAGGTATTGCGAGCAGTTCCCCTTGTCGTCAAATACGAATTCCGGTAGCCACTCATAAATTTGTGTTAAATCATCTGGATTTGAAACAATGGAGTTATCAGTCCATCCAAAAAGTGTGGTATTATTATCTTTTGTGACTACCCGCCATTTGATTCTTCCGGTTGCTTTTTCTGTCCACCGTTCTATTCGGGCAAATAAACCTTCGATTCGTGGTTTGTAATTTCTGATGGTAATTAATTCATCTGTTGAATCCCTTTCATTTATGATGTACTCACCATCAGCATCCAATTGAAAACTCCCATCCAAATTCTTTTTGAATTCAGGAACCAGGTCCTCTGCCTCAGAAAACAAAAAAGTATCCGAATCAATTGTATCAAGATATTGGGGTAACCCTTTGTCTGTTTTACGTTTAATTGATCCCAAACTAAGAGTCCAACCCAAACCAAAAATGCCATTCCCGGCACCTGAACTATATGATAGTCCTAATTCAGGCGATGCTCCTCTTGCAGGTGAGAATGGAAGTGGGATTGAAAAAGAAGAAGTGCCGTTGGCGGCATTCACGGAAAATTTCTCATCAATTCCTTTTATTGCGCCACCACCTTTAGGCAGAGAGATAGAGGGAACCTCGATGGCATTGGATTTGGTTTTTCCTCCATCGGTTTTGAGGAAATTTGAAGAGGTATTGTTTTGTGACTGCTCATTCATCTGTTTAAAATTTCAGGTTTGGTATTAGCAAATACGCTGCAATTCGTGACGGATTATGAGAGGTAGTAGAGTTCTTGTTTAAGATGAAAACCACTTAAGCATTTATGGGCAAAAAAAGAAATTATACTTGTGATGATCAGTCAGGTGCAATGCCTCTTTTCTGTTTTTATAGCTATTAACTATGGTTTTCAGATTAAATATAACTTTTTTTCTGTTAATTATCTGAAAATTTGGTTTTTTTAACCCCTTGCGAATGATGTGCTTTCCCGGCATTCAGTCAAGTCATTTTGTGATACAAAACCAGACAAGAAATGCCACCATAAAGTAAAGTAATTGTCGCACACCATGATCAAAAAACAGGCAGAAACGATGCATCGTTTCTGCCTGTTTTGCAGATTAGAGTTACCCTACTTGTGATAATGTCAATCGTTCGGATTTCTGTTTTCTTTATACCTGTCGTTAATCAATTTTACTATTCGCTCAAAATAATCTTCATAAGATTCTCCTGGCGCAACGGGCATAGACTCAATGGCAATTGCAAAGCTATCAATTAAATATCCATTTTCTTTAAACTTTTGCTCCAGGATTTGCTCGTTCCCTGTTTCCCAGTATTCTCCTTCATCAACAAGTCTAAATTCTGAGAAATAATTTCTTTTATTCAAATAGCGAAACAATTCGATTATGGTTTTATGGATATTGGTTCCGGCAAATTGGGTTTTGGTGGAAAGCATGTAAAGAAAATTTCTTTCAGATGGATTCTCAGATTGCCCATAAAAATGTAAATGCACAACACTTGACATCCTGTAATTGGATAAAAAACATATTGATACAGTTTCACACTCTGGCGGAGTAAAACTAATACCGTAAATTTTGCCATTGTGAGATTGGTTCTCATTATTATCAACCGGAAATGCCTTCAGGTAAACTTCATAATTCCACTGGAATGTTTCAGCAATCTCTTTAACTTCAGTTATCAAGCCGGAAAGATTTGCGTTTTTATTGAACCTGCCACTATAATGAATGCTTATTCCCATTTTACACAGTTTCTAAATCTTCTATATAGATGTTTAAGCTTTTGATTTTGGTGTTGGCCGACAACTATTGGTATTTTTCTGACTCCATAACTATTAGCTCTCGTTTTTTTCTTTCAATTTCAGAAAATTCAAAGGTGTCATTACCGCAATGTTCGAATTTTTATAATCTTTGGTATTTATTGAGGAATTGCATATTGCCAGCCTCCCACCTTTCACCCAACATACAACCCCGCCATCACAAACACATAAATGGCTATCCAGTAGGCAGACAATATGAGTATACCAGCTACTTTCAGGGGCTTTTTAAATTTGTTGTATGCGATTACTGCATCCGAAAAGGTAAAAAGCAGCGATGCAACAGCTATGGCGGTGAATACTGGTGCGGGGTGGTTCAGGGCCAGTCCGATGGCCTGCCAGTTCATAAAAGTGATGACGAGCATGTATACAGCGATGATCGTTGCAAATGTCTTCAAATCTTTTCTGATGTAAACAAAGAAGGAACCATTCAACAGCAGCAATACCAGCAGCACCAGCAAAGACGGGTTGAATCCGTGCAAACTCATGAATCCGATGGCAAAACCCGCCTGGGCAATCATAAATGCATAAATGCCTTGCCTGAAAGTTTTGTCATTCATCAGCAAAATATCTCCTGCCAGTGCAAAGACGAGGGAGCCCAGCATGATGAGCGCATAGGTGCTTTCAAATTTGTAATAGACAAGACCGCCAATCACCATAATGAAAACCGTGGTGAGCGGTTTGAAGATGTAATACC
>SLPR01000050.1 GCA_007131895.1 Bacteroidales bacterium
CTTCGGCCTTACGGATCAGGCTTCGGGTTTCAAACTTCACGGAGGAAAGGTTCAGTTTTCCGGCTTCTATTCGTGAATAATCCAGTACCTGATCAATAATGTCCCTGAGATTTTCCGATGCATTTTTTAATGTTTCCACGAAATCTTTCTGCACGGAGTCCAGGGATGTTTTTTCAAGAAGCTCGGTAACCCCAAGAATACCGGTCAGGGGTGTGCGCATTTCATGACTCATACTTGCCAGGAAGCTCTGTTTAAACTCAAGGGTTTTATGGGCAACTTCCATTTGTTGTCCGAGCTCTTCTCTTTTTTTCTTATCGGATATATCCTGCATGGTACCTGCCATCATCAAAGGCTTTCCATCGGCATCATATTCCATGATACATCCTCTGCTGAGGACCCATACCCACTGTCCGTCTTTACGTTTCGATCTGACTTCAACTTCAAAATAATCTGCTTTTTGGGTGAAGTGATCATCAAGTTTTTGTAAGGCAATCTGGTTGTCATCGGGGTGGGTAAGATTGCGCCAGGTAGCGGATGTGGTTGGCATAAGCTCCTCCAGGGTGTAGCCCAGGATATTTGCATACCGTTCGTTGAATATGGTTTGGTCGGTTAACAGGTTCCATTCCCATGTACCCACCCTGGTAGCTTTAATGATGTTGGCCAAACGGCGTTGCTCTTCAAGCAGTTTTTCATCACTTATTCTTTTGGATTCCAAAGCTTCTGTCAGCCTTTTTTCTTTTTGGAGGTTTTCAACAACTCTTTGCACAATACCGGGCAGCCTTCTCATAAGTGTAGAATCCTTGATCAGGTAATCCAGCGCACCCATTTTCATCATTTCTACTGCAATAGTCTCATCACCCTGCCCTGTGGAAACGATAAAAGGCGGTATAGAAACCCCCTTACTCTCTAAAGCATCTATCAACTCGCCGGCATTCATATCAGAGAGAGAGTAATCGAGAATGATGAGTTCAGGATTTCGTGCTGAAATATACTCAATGGCTTCATTTCCGGAATGCACCATTTCAATCTGCCGGTCCGCAGATTCCAGTGCTTCACTGATTAGAAAAGCTATACCATGATCATCCTCAACAATAAGAATCAACATACACAAAAATATTATTTACAATTTTACAATTTGCATAAAAAGTCCCAGTCTTTGCAGTGTACTCGTAAACTTGATATAATCTACAGGCTTGGTGATATACACATTGCACCCTAATTCATAACATTGTTCCACTTCCCTGGGGTCATCAGTTGTGGTAAGCATAATTACCGGAATGCTTTTGAGCTTAGCATCCTGTTTTATATTTCGCAAAACCTCGGTTCCGTTCATGCGTGGCATATTAATGTCCAGCAATAGTAAATAAGCGATATCATCATTTTCAAGTTCCTCACTCCCTTTTTCCGACAGGAAATTCCAAACTTCCTCCCCGTTACTGAATCTAATGATTGGGTTTTTCACTCCCGACTCCTCAAGAGCTTCTTTTATAAGTTCCGCATGTCCGTCGTCATCCTCTGCTATCAGGACTTTTACCTCTTTAGTTGTGCCCATATTCCGAAAATTAAAATTGATTCTATAACTACTTTTAACGATAAATATAGAATTCGGGTTACTTAATCAACTCTTTTAAACCAAAATCAATGAACAAACAATCTTGCATGCAATTCAACAAAGAAGGTACTTCCTTCACCTTCTCCTGATTCAACCCTTACAACACCCTTGTGCTTTTCCGCAATTTTTTCAACAAGATTAAGCCCAATACCCTCTCCCCTGGTGGGACTATGAGGATCAACCTGGTAAAAAACATCCCATATTCTGTCAAGATCCCTTGAGTTTATTCCAATACCTGTATCCTTGAAAATGTATATCACCTTCCCTCCTTTTTTCTCACTTTTCACAGAAATATTCAGTGGTTTTTCGGGGTGGTGATATTTAAGGGCATTGTCAAAAAGGTTAGAAAATAACTGATACAAAAGTTGATAGTCACCATAGCAGGGTAAGAGCGTGTCAACCGATACATGCGCATTGATTTCCTCTATCTGAAAGTTGAAATTTTTAACTACTTTTTGAAAGAGCGCATTGGCATCCACCTCAGTTACATTCATCTTCATCCGGCCGGTGCGTGAAATAGCAAGCAGCCCATTGATAAGAGAGTCCATCTTTTGCACATTTGACACAATAAATGACAGAGATTGGGGCAGCCCGGACCTGAGGATTGTATCCATTTGTCCGGTGCAAGTCTCATCAATATTGTTTTGCAAAACCAAACTATCCAGTTGTCCGATCTGTTTTTGAATCCTGTTGCTGAAGCCCTGAATGTTTACCAGGGGTGCTCTTAAATCATGAGAGGCAACATACAGATAAGATTCAAGCTCCTTGTTTTTGACCAGAAGGGCTTCTTCATGGCTTTTCTGATGTGAAATGTCAATATGGGTCCCGATAAACACTTCAGTAATCTTCCCATTTTCATCTGTAAGCATTCTTCCCCTTGACAAGATCCACCTGTAATGCCCATCCTTGTGCAGCATCCTGAAGGTTTGCTGATAGGTTCCCTGAGGTTTTTCCAGGTAGTAATGAAGCATCCCTTTGCCCTGCATCAAATCATCGGGATGGATCAACTCCTTCCAGATGATTTCGGCATTGGGTTTTCCGGAAAAATCATAATCATTGATATCGCGCCCCAGCATTTTAAAATACTGTGGACTGCACCATAAATAACCCTTAGACCTGTTATACTCCCACGCACCGGTATTGGACGCCTCTATATAAGTCTGATACCTTATAGCGGTTTCCCTGTTTAGCCTTTCTGACTGAATCAGAGCCTGCTCTGCTTTGTTTTTTCCCAATGTATCCGAAAGAATTTTGGCTATCAGCTGCATTGCACCAATCTGCTCTTCTGTCCAGTTTCCTTTTTCGTAATAAGTATCGAATCCGACAAATCCTGTTATTTGCTTATGATCAGCTACCGGAAAACATACCAATGACTTAACATTCATAGAAAGCAATGCCTGTTTTTCTCTTGTTGCCTCCTCTGGCATTCTTGCCGTATCAGCAATGATAACTGGTTTGTTTTGAATGATTTGTTTATGCCACCATGGAAAATCTGTAAATGAGGTTTCTTTTCTTATCTGTTCAGGTGTGGGTTCAACACCGGGTGCGCACCATTCAAAAGCCAACTTGTAATTTTCCCCGTTGGTTTTAAATCTATAAATAAAAGAACGGCCTACATTAAAAAATGCACCTGCTTTTTGCAATGCGCCTGATACCAGTTGATTGATATTGTCATTATTGGCAGGGACAAACATTCTTGATATTTCGGACACAAGTGATTGAAGGGCAGATTGATATTTTATTGCCTGGGATAACTCAGTTTGTTCGGTTATATCCCTGTCGACACCCCAATATCCAATCAATTCATTAATCTCGTTAAAAAGCGGAAAAGAATTGGTCGACACCCAAACCCTTTTCCCATCTTTTCTAACCAGTTCATTTACATAATCTGTAATTGGGTTCTGGCTTTTTAACCGGGCAAACACCTCTTTCGTAAGAACGTCTCTTTTATCTTCGGGGAATAAATCCCAGAAATGCATTTTTCCAACAACTTCATCAGGCTCATAACCCAACAAGTCTTTTACCACAGGGCTGATAGCTTTGTAGAGACCCTCAAG
>SLPR01000442.1 GCA_007131895.1 Bacteroidales bacterium
CGCTGATCCAGTTTTAATTCTTCTACAATATTGGCATAGTACTCGTTAAATATTGCATCCAGGATTCCCGATTCCATAATATGGTCAAGTCCCTGATCTATCCTTTGGGCCAGCTCAGGTAATTCGGGGTTGATATAAAAAACAAGCGGAAATGGATAAAACAGCATAACATTATCATCAATCATAAGCCCACACTGGTTTGATGCACGATTTTCAAATACTCCCTGTACTTCATTGGCTCCATAAGCACTGTAATCAACCAACCCTGAGGCCAGGCGCTCAAAAATATCATCAAAACTGCCTTCTTCCACTACTTCGTACTCATTATGCCGGAATATTACGGCATCACTCCATGTTTCAGGAATGCCATGCTTGAGTTTCTGAATATCCTCAACCTGGCTGACAGCCTTAAAAGTTTCAGCATCCTCTGTCCTGATAATAGGAATTCTGTATCCCAGCAAATTTCTTGTCAAAGGTTTATGAATAGCAAACATATCACCCTCTTTAAATTTCTGATTGCCTGCTATGGTTACAAACAGGTGGTGATTCTTTTCACTGAAAACATAGGATTCTTCATCTCCCGGATATTCAACCAAACTCTCCTTAATTTCCCACGGGCCAAAATCAGATTCTGTTGCTGTCAGAACTGCCTCCAGAACCTGCCGTTCATATTTTTGCCTTACCTCAGAACGGTTTCCATTCCAGAAATCAACAACCCTGGTTTCTGATGCTACAGATTTTGATTCCTGTGTGTTTTTGTTTGATTCGCTGAAAGAACAAGATCCCATAATAATTGAAATAAATATAATCGTTAATAATTTGTGCATCTGTTATGATATTAAGTTAGTTGTATTGAAGGCTTCCATCTGGTTTCAACCCGCTTGTGGGTTTTTCTTGCTTTCTTCATTGATTAATCAACCACAATTTAATTAAATGCTAAATCCGGAATATTGTATTTTCCCTTCATATTTTTCGAAAAATTGCAGCTGACTTAAAAGCGTTTTATGAATCATTCCTGTGCAAATATAGAAATAAACCCTTATAGTGCCGACAAATTGCGCTGGCTGGTTAACGGGCTTTTGGTCAGTGTAAATATCAATGATTGTTGCGTACTAAAAGAAATGATGGTATATTAGTTGAGTCATTTGATAAAAATATTTTTCTGTCATGAAGAAAAAACTCAAACAAGTCTTCGAATTAATGAAGCGTGCAGCCAAAAAATACAAGCAGGATAATCCGTTGCAATTAGCGGGCACAACGGCCTTCTTTGCTATTTTTGCCATGGCTCCTTTAATCATTATCATTGTATCTGTTGCAGGAATGTTGCTTGGGCAGGAAGAAATTCAGACGAAACTTTTTGCGGAAATAGATCAGTTTTTCGGGGAACAAGGTGCACAGTACATCCGGAGTATTGTAGAAAACATGCAGGATACACGAAAAGGCATTATTGCTACCAGTGTTGGGTTTGCCATCTTTATTTTTATATCCACCACCTTTTTTTCGGTAATGCAAAATTCACTGAATTACATATGGAGAATACGGGTAAAGCCAAAGAATAATCTTCTGAGAACTTTATACGACCGGCTTATCTCTTTCGGGCTGATACTTATCCTGGGATTTGTTATGCTTTTATCTATTATTGTTGATGCGGCAAAATCCTTGTTTCAAGGTTTTATGCACGAAAGATTCCCTGACCTTACCATTTTGATATTAGAGGCAGGCAACTTCATATTTTACTTTGCCATTACGATGGTAATCTTTGCCGCGATCTATCGTTTTCTACCCGATGCTCATATTAAATGGGGGGTTACCTGGGTGGGAGCCTCTATCACTGCCTTGTTATTTGTAGCAGGAAAAGCAATCATCAATTTTGGTCTGGGGAGTATCAATATTGGTGCAATGTACGGAGCAGCCGGATCCCTGGTGGTAATCTTATTATGGGTGTTTTATTCTTCGCTGATATTTTTCTATGGTGCAGAAATTACCCAACAATATGCCGAAATGTATTCACATGATATAAAACCCAAAGATTATGCGGTGAGAATTGAAATTAAGGAAGTGGAAAGTTAGGTGAGTTGAGGCTGAGGTAGAGGTTGAGGTAGAGGCTGAGGTAGAGGGTGAGGGTGAGGGTGAGAGGAGCGTTAGGAAGTTGAACGCAGTGAAATCCCGAGACTGAAAGGAAGCGGGATTGAGGCTGAGAATCAACCGAAAAATCTGACAAACAGCAGACTACCTCATTTCCCGGAAGTAACAACTGCTAAAAATCAGACAAAAGAACCTGCCGTTCATATTTTTGTCTTACCTCAGAACGGTTTCCATTCCAGAAATCAACAACCCTGGTTTCTGATGCTACAGATTTTGATTCCTATTTGTTTTTGTTTGACTCACTAAAAGAACAAGACCCTATCATAATAAAAATAAAAATAATCGACAATAATTTGTGCATCTGATGATGTTAAGTTAATTGTATTGAAGGCTTCTATCTGGTTTCAACCCGCTTGTGGGTTGCAAATAAAAATGCCAGTCATGCATTGTGCACAGCCCTTTCAGGGAAGTAGTTTAAACAGGGACCGAGGCCAAAGGACAAGCTCAGCGAAGCTAATGCCTCCGGGTTTTGCATGCCACTCATTTTCATGAATAATACCAGCAGTTTTTATCAGGTTGGCATATCATCCCCACTCTCATTATCAGTTGTTTTTAAAATTGCTCTAATCCGATCAATATGAACCTGCGACATTTTTGCCCTTTCAAGAGCTGAGTGAGAACCTACACCTTTTTCCCCTTTTGCCATTTCAGTCAGTAGGTTTTTGCGCTCCTCGAACATTCGTAGCGCAGTCCACATAGTTTCTTCAACCTTTTTTGTCTGTTCAGCCAAAAGAGAAGCTGCCGTATAGGCATGCCCTGTATGGCAACGGAAGCGCATGCTACTATCCTTTTCTACATGCCATAAAACACCACCACAACCCGGACAGTTAAAGGGAACCTGATCGCCCAGTTGATTAACTGAAGACAAATCGCTTAACACACGTTCGGCAATCTTTGACTCTGTTAAAACATCTTTGGGAACGGGTTTGCTTTTGGGTAATTTCTGCGGAATAAGCTTGTAAAGCAGGGCGCCCATCTCAGATATGGGAAGGCAATGATCGACCTTAACATTGTTTAGTGCATTTTTTGGCATAGCCGGATACTCGGCTTCTTGAGGGTCCTGCACAATACAGATGCCTCCGCATCTTTTAATGGCTTTCATTCCTGCGGTTCCATCATCAAGATAACCCGTCAGCAATATCCCGATAACACCAGTTCCAAACGCTACGGCAGCCGACCGAAACAGCGGGTCAATAGCAGGCCGGTACCTGTTTTCCTGGGCACCTTTGGTCACCAGCATTTTCATTTCTGCCCCAATCATCAGGTGATGGCCCGATGGTGCCAGGTATAAATGTCCGGGCTTGAGGCTGTTTCCGCTTTTTGCATGTTGACATTTTACGGTGTTTAACTTATTCAGCTCGTCTAAGAGTATGTTTCCTGTAGCATCAGCAGAAATATGCTGGACAACCAATACCGGCAGCGGGAAGTCATTCAGCAGTTGACTGGTCAGTTTTTTTAATGCAGTGAGGCCCCCGGCAGATGTACCTATTACAACTACCCTTGAAATTTTGTCAGGC
>SLPR01000024.1 GCA_007131895.1 Bacteroidales bacterium
AAAGCCAGTTCGAGCATTCTGTCAGACTCCAGCCACAAAGCAGTTTCCAGGTTGTGCCTGGGTATGGTTAAATAATAGTTGGTGATATCGTTGTTGGTAAAAGCATTGTTCTCCCCTCCTGCCATTTGCAATTCATTGTCGTATTCGGCAACATTGGCAGAACCTTCAAACATTAAGTGCTCAAACAGATGGGCAAAGCCGGTCTGTTGGGGATTCTCATCGCGGGCTCCCACATTGTATAAAATATTAACGGCCACAATGGGCGTGGTTTTATCCTGATGAATGAGCACCCTGAGACCGTTATCCAGAACAAACCGTTCAAAATTTACCATATTCAGATTCGTTTTACAGCAATGATTTTAAAAAGAAATAAGCCTGTGACATACAAAACAGCTAGTAACAGTTGCCACAGAAGGATTGTTTAGCTGTTTGTTTGATGGCCCAACAAAGTTAAAGCACAATTACTCCCACACAAAAATATCTTCTTTTTTCGCAGGCCGCTTATCGGTAATCCATTTAAAATGCTGAAGGAATCGTTCTTCTTCAGGAATCTGATCAGGAGGAAACAAATTTGAGTCAGAATTGGTATAGAGAATGATTGAGCTAATCTGATTCTCTTCAAGCAGGATAGTAATATCGGTAGAAAGAGACTTATTGATGCCAATCAGATCTTCATTTTCATCTCTTGCATAATACAAAGCCTCCCCGTTGCCAAAAACATCAATTCTTCTCAACTCATTTCCGTCAAAATAACCTACAATTCTTCGTCCTTTTATTTGATTAAATGCTTCCGTATCTTCCTGGGAAATAATAAATGCAGCATCAAAAAGATGGATAGACTCAATCCTGTTATCATCAATCGTTTTCACTTCAATTCTCTCAGCTTTGAGTTGGTGGTTTTCTGACCAGATGACAGGATTGTGATAAAGATAGATTGTAGAGTCAGAAAAATTGTAAACGATAGAATCGGCCATTCCCTGAAGGTCCGATCTGAAAAACTTGGCTTTGTTCCAGGCCTGCAGTAGCCGGATGTCATTTTCTTCATCGTTTATGGAGCGCAGGGTGTCGGCATGCATAAAAAGTGAATCATTCTGAGCAACCACAGTGAGCAAAGCCTCCCGGGTAACCTCCGACAAGAATTCTTTTTCAAAATGTTCGGCCAGCTGACCGGTAACAAATGTATTCTGTACAGAATCTTTCAGCATGACATTGCTGGTGGCTTTACCGTAACCGCGATTCCTGTCATAAAACAGGCTGTCGCCGGAGAGAAACTGTTCTCCATTGGTAAACCAGGCATCTTTGCTGAACCTGGCGATGTCATTGCGGGTATCGTACCAGCCATTTTTGCAGAAGATGGTGTTTTCATCACTGACAATCGTGGTGGGTCCAAAGAAGTAGGTAATTTCGGTCAGGGTATTGTATCTGAGGGTATCAGAATCCATCACATAATCGGGGTTGACCAGTTTAACACTGTCTTTGAAAAAGAAATTCTTTTCGTCGGCATAATAAAAGCCCCAAAGACTTGTGAGAGTATTTTCGGCATCTACAATCTTTCCACCATTAATATAATTGGCAGTATTGGACTTCATATTGTAGAACAAATGCTCTGTGGTAAGCGTCATTTGGTTGTCAATCAATTTAACATTGCCATGGAGCTCCGCCATTTGTGTGTTTCCATTGTAGTATAGCTTATCTCCATAAATTTCAATACTGTCATTTACATGAATAAATACATTTCCGTAAGCATTAAACCGGTTATCCAGGGTAAATTGCCAGGCACTGTCGCTGCGCATGGTGGCATCTTCTTGCTTAAATTTCACGTCACCAATAAGTCTGCGCGCATCAGGGGCAATGGTTTTGTCGAAGCGAAAATCAGTGGCACGAATCAATTCCACCCGGGTAGTTTTTTTGCTTTCCTGGGCCGACAACCCCTTGATTGCGGCTACAAGAAACAATAAGATGATATATACTATAATTCTGTTCATTCTGGTATTGGATTAATTACATCATTTTCCGGATATATAACAACTATCAGGCCTTAATTATTGCATCATAATAATATACCTTTTGATTAAGCAATTATCCCGGCAAAGCTAAGGCAAATATGCATTTGCTCAGTTGCCGGGATAATAAATACGTTGAAAACGGGTGTTGCAACTAATTCAATCAGTCACTACTCATTGCATCAAGGTGCATTCCTTCCCTCTTCATCCTTCCTGAAATCAACCCAATACTCGGTAATGGAAGCCTTGATCTCTTTGCGCAGCAACAGTATTCCAATCAGGTTGGGTACGGTCATCAAGGCTATGGTAATATAAGAAAGTGTCCATATAATGGTAGTATCGGTAAAGGCTGCCAGGAAGAAGGCCAGCACATAAGCAATCCTGTAATGCAGCACATATCTGGTTCCGAACAAGTAGGTTACCGAACGGTCGCCATAGTAGGACCATGAGATGGCCGTGGAAAAGGCAAAAAGCAACAAACCAATGGCGACGATATATTGTCCGAATCTGCCAAAGAAACTTCGGGTGTAGGCTTCTGCGGTCATAGGAGCGCTATGAATCAATGACTTGCCTGAAAAACTTACCGTAACTTCTGCATCTCTTGTTCTTCCTGCAGAAATACTCAAGGTGCCTGAAAAGGGCACGCCTTGTTGGGTTACCATTACATCTTCCGCAATAGATCGGGCATGCAGGATGGTAATCTCATTGTTGATTTTCTCATTGATTCTGCCATTAACAATCTCCAGTTCACCAGTAAAAAGGGGAAGATTGATTCTGCCATCGTAAAACTGAAACAATTTCTGAACATCTTCAGTATTCTCCTGATCATAATAATCGGCCAGAATAATCTGGTCGGCCCGCTGGAAATCATTCTGAATTTTGTCATTCCATACCCCTGAAGAGAGAAGCACCAGGCCGGTAAGGGTGCAAATAATAATGGTGTCGATAAAAGGTTCGAGCAGGGCAACAATGCCTTCAGAAACCGGCTCATGTGCCCTTGCAGCTGCATGGGCAATAGGTGCAGAACCCTGCCCGGCTTCATTGGAAAACAACCCCCGGTTTACACCTCTGTTAAAGGCATATACCACTGAAGCGCCCAAAAAACCTCCTGTTGCCGCTGTTCCTGAAAAAACATCAGCAAAAATGGACACGATAGAAGGTACAATATTTTCATAGTTGTAAAACAAAACGGCAAAAGCACCCAAAACATATATCAAAGCCATTGTGGGTACCAAACGGGAAGTAACCTGGGCAATCCTTTTGATACCGCCCAAAATAACAAATGCAAGCAATACAGCCAAAACGGCTCCCACAATAATGGGAGCAATACCAAAAGTAGCATTCATTGCCCCGGCAATGCTGTTGATTTGAGGCATATTTCCCGTACCAAAGGAGGACAGGATAGTTGCAGCAGCAAAAAAAGCACCCAGCCATTTACCCGTATTGATGACTTTTTTATTGGGCAGGGTAATATTCAACCTTTTTTTCATGTAATACATGGGCCCACCGGCTATCCTGCCTTCACTGTCTAACTCACGGTATTTATGCGAAATGGTAACTTCTACAAATTTGGTGGTCATACCCAGCATACCGGTAACCAGCATCCAAAACAGTGCTGCAGGACCACCCAAATGGATGGCTAATGCGACTCC
>SLPR01000235.1 GCA_007131895.1 Bacteroidales bacterium
ACTGCGGTACATGACTTTGCTTTTGCAATATTGAACGCGTTGCAATAAAAAGTATGATCAGGAGAAGCGATAGTGTACCAAAAAGTGTGTCTATAGGATAAAATGATTAACAAAAAAAGTCATCTTGGATTAGTTATGCATGAAACGACCAAGTAACATGTTCAACTAAAACCAAGAAGACTATTCAGTTTTCAGTAGAACAACTCTTCGAGGTATTAGGCAAACATATTAAAATGGAACATTGCCTACAGGATCTCATGGCGCTGATGATTGCACCTATGATGAAGGCCGAGCTCAGGGATTTTCTAGACACTTCTCCGGGAAATAAAGGCAATGGTTATCGTCAGGGTAAAAGCTATGGTCAGGGCCGGGTTCTTGAGTTCAGGAGCCCCCGCGACCGCTTTGGGAACTTTCATCCTACAATACTTGCTCTATTGCGCGATCAGTAGGTTGAATGAGAGCAACTGGCCAGCAGTCTTTACTGCAAAGGGCTGCCTCAATCCCAGGTGGGCGAGGCCTCGGGGTGGTGTACAGCCAGCATTACAGCAAAGCCAGCATCAGTCGCATGATTGAGTATTTGCGTGCTGATGGCAAAAACAGTAATGGATAAAACAGCTTACAGTCGGGAGTTACCGGGTATTGACCGGGACAACAATCTTTCCCCGGAAGTAACCCGCGATGTACAGGGCCTCTTAAACAATTAGGAAGTAACCGAAAAACCCAATTTTTATCATCTAAACCCCAGTGAGAAGAAACACCTTTCAGACACACAAAGTGTAACACTACCGTGGATACTACTCAGGACAAACTATCAAATACATACGGATGCCATAAAGAACCACATTACCCCAGAGAGAAATTAGGCCAAAAATATTGAATGGCTTATTTTCGAGGACGGGAGTTATGTTCGCCATTTATATCTTCCACTGTTAAACCAAAAAGCAAATACCCCTTCATTCCATAATGCAATTTTGACATCATTTAAGCTTATACACCCGTTTCTTCGGGATGACCCCCCGCACACCGCCTTCCGGTTTGGATACATCACCACGAAAGCGGGGAATAAGGTGTATGTGCACGTGTCCGACTGTCTGGCCTGCATCCCTGCCAATGTTGATACCGATGTTGAAGCCATCGGGTGAATATTTATTTTGGATGATTTCCTTTACGAGGTTGAGTGCAGCAATACAGGCAGCCTGCTCCTCCCGGGTCAGATCAAAATAGTTTTCGTAATGCCTTTTGGGTATCACCAGAACGTGTCCAGGGTTAACCGGAAATTTATCATAGATTGCAAACACATCATCATCATCCAGTAACATTATCCTGTCCGGATCAGGATGACAAAAAGGGCATGGTGGGAATTCGGAACCATGTAGTTTTTCGCCAAAGGCTTCTTTAATAGGATTCATAATCGTCATAATTGAAATGCTTCGTAACCACGACTGTTTATGAGGTGATCGCAACTGCTTTTTAGCTGGGCAATCGCTGTGTTATGCCATTGATCGAATGGATACCTTCCGAGCAAAGATAATCTGATTTCCCGGCTAAAACGCACGGGCTCCTCCTTATAAACTAGATTCCAGTAATGCAAAATCATCTCCTTTCGCGCATCAATAAGTTCGATAGATGGAATTTTATCCCGTTTTTTATTGTTAATCGCTGCACTCGAGGGTAGCAAGTTCCAAAGGTCGTTATTTCTCCATACAGAAAAGGGGATCATATGATCCACGTCAAATGCAGAGATGGATTTCCCGGTCCACACGCAATGAACTTTTCCTTCCTTCTGCAAAATTGTCTGATATAGTTGCTTTGATTCCCTGATGGCTCTTTCCGTGATGGGACTTTTCAATACTTTATTTACAACCTGTTCTACTGAGAGTCTTTTGCCAGAAGCATTCACAGAAAATTCCGCCCATTTCATGAAGATAGAGTCCTTACCGTTAATAAAGCTGCCTAGGATTTTGAAGGATTCATAATAGGTCAGTGGAATAGAAAATTCACCAAAAGTATCGATCAGGAACTGCATATCCATAACCTCTGCGACTCCTCGCATCCTTCCCGGGCGGTATTGAAATATTGAATAATATTCATCGGTTATTGAGCGTCCAATGTATTTCATAGGCATCTTGGTGATGGTTCTGGCCATTACTTTTGCCAATCTGAAAAAATCGCTGCCAAGGTGTTGCGGAATTCCTTTGTTCTTTAGGTCGTTGTAAAAACCGGAGAAGCCACCCATCATTCGATAGGCATCGATGATTTTTTCTATCTGTGTATGGAAGGCCACCTGGCTGCTTCCATAAATTTGCGGAATGTGCTCGCCCGATTCAAAAATTGGATAATAGTAAAGCATCCATTTTTCAACAAGCAGCCCGGTGGGAATGTAGACCCGGTCATCCATGAACACGATATATGGAGAATTGTCCTGGATAATGTCGATAACGCCTCTGAGCAAGGCGAATTTGTATGTGGTCGCTTTGCTGTCCCGCTCAATAATCTTTGAGATGTTTAGTAAGATTTCGTGGTGGTTCATGGGGCTAATGCGATATTATTCGTTGTATTTCTGGTTTGAATTCCGAAACTTACTTACCGGGTATTTTTCCTTATTTTTTCGCATCTTCTCAATGAGCGCTGCTTCCAGTTCAAACTGATAATGAGCTGCCAGTAGCAATAGTGCATAAAACACATCGCTAAGTTCGTCTTTCAGCTTTTCCTGGTTGACATCTTCATCCTTTTTCCAGAAAAACAGTTCGAGCACTTCTAAGGCTTCAACACTGAGGTCCATAGCAATGTCTTTACCTGTATAAAATTGAGCCCAATTTCTTTCGTCTCTGAATTTGAGTACTTGTCTGGTTAAAGATTTTAGGGGAGGAACTATCCATTATATATGTTGTTATTGTGCCATTCAATGTATTCTTGTGAAGGTTGATTTGATATATTTTCGGGTAGTATCAACAAAGGCTTTCCGTGAAATTCATAATAAACCCGGCCATTTTTAAACTCCTCTTTAATCCGCCTGCTCACTTCCACTTTGTATTATTTTGTAACAGTCATATAACCAGCATCATACAGTTTGTGTATGTCGGCCCTTAAGAGGATCCCATTCGACAAATAATATGGTCCTGATTGGGCGTATGGTTTTATATGAGCAGCTTCCAACACAGGCAGTGTGCGTTCTCCGCTAATTGAGCACCTACGCGAATATGCATCTGTCAGTTGAACACGGAATGCATTTTGTCCAAGTCTTACTTTGGTCAGATATTTTTTGCTATACTGTTGATCATCGCTGCTCAAGATTAATTGGCTTTTGCTGCTATCTTCCCGGGAAAAGAATCTATATTTTTCCAGCAGGCTTTCCATTCTGCTCCACAATTGGGCGCCAATTAAGGTATCGGTGACGTATGACTTTCCCTGTACAATACTTTTATTCCAATCAGCTGGAGCCATAATCCAGTCTTCTTCTTGAAAGAATATCGGATCAGTAAGGACAATGCAGCCAACGTTCGGATTTGCATGAAACGGATTGCTGACTGATCGATAGGAAGCAATTTTTTGAAGGAACACTTTAAAAGAGGGTACTCCATTTCTTTGTTGAAAAATATTCCATGCAACGTTTAAGGGTAAAATACTATGTGATGAGAAAAAGCCAACCCCTGC